>JACPQO010000282.1 GCA_016190405.1 Chloroflexota bacterium
GACCCGCGCCGTGCGCGACGGCGACGATTACGTGGTCAACGGGCAGAAGATCTGGACCTCCGGCGCCCACTTCGCCGACTGGATGATCCTGCTGGCCCGCACCGACCCGGAGGCGCCCAAGCACAAGGGGATCAGCTACTTCCTGCTGGACATGAAGACGCCGGGCATCACCGTCCAGCCGCTCATCGACATGATGGACAACCACGGCTTCAACCAGGTGTTCTTCGAGAACGTGCGGGTGCCCAAGGACTACCTGCTGGGCGAGGAGAACCGAGGCTGGTACATGGCGGCGACGACGCTGGACTTCGAGCGGTCGTCCATCGGCGGGGCGGTGGGGGCGCGACGGATGCTGGAGGACCTGGCGGCGTACGTGAAGGAACAAGGAACCAGGAACAAGGAACCAGGCCCCGCCGCCTCCCCAAACGGGCCCCGCTCCGACGTGAGGGTGCGCACCCGCCTGGCCGACGCGGCCGTGGACGTGGAGATGGGGGGACTGCTGTCGTACCGGGTGGCGTCAATGCAAGCGCGGGGGCTGGTGCCCAACTACGAGTCGTCCATCGCCAAGCTGTTCAACACGGATATGCAGTTGCGGCTGGCCAGAGCGGGGCTGGAGATCATGGGGCTGTACGGGCAACTGACACCCCACTCCAAGTGGGTGCCCCTGAAAGGCCGCTTCGAGCGGCAGTACTTGTGGCAGACGGGGATGGTCGTGGGCGGCGGCACGCCGGAGATCCAGAAGAACATCATCGCCATGCGCGGGCTGGGGTTGCCGAGGGGGTAGAGTGTGGTAATTGGCCACAGATAGACACAGATGGACACGGACTATCCCTCCACCCCGATCTTGGCCGCTGATGGACGCAGATAAACGCGGATGGCGCTGATCATGGATGGGCGAAGGTTTCCACCATTGAATCTGGGCCTGGACGAACAGTCGTGAGTCAGATGCGATGTGGGCAAGTAGCTTCAGCTGCCTGCTGCCACCCGATCCCGCAATACGCGCTGGTTAGTCGTAAACAATGAGACGCATACGGCTGCATCCGGACGCCTATCGGACCGGGCACTGCCTCTCGGTCACGGTAGCCGTCACTGACCGCGTCCGGCTGCTCGATCGGGCCGAAGCAGCGGAGACGGCACTCGAGGCGCTCCGCGGGACTGCGCGAAGGTATGCAGCATCTGTTTTCGCATATTGCCTAATGCCTGACCATGTGCACCTTCTTGTGGCGCTCCCTGATGGGGAGAGCCTGGTGGATTTCATTCGCGACTTCAAGCAGCTGTCGTCGTTCCGCATCAAGCGGCTGGCAGGAAAGCCAATCGCCGTCTGGCAGCAGCGCTTTTACGATCATGCCTTGCGTTCCCCAGAGGCACTCGAGGACGCGGCACAGTATATCTGGAACAATCCGCTGCGGGCAGGTGTCGTCTCGGACCCCAGCGACTATCTGTACAGCGGCTCGTTCGTGTGGGAAGGAGTGCTGTTGGGGTCTGAAGACCCTGACCTACACGATGCGAACGCGCACCAGCCGGTAAAGTCATCGTGGAACTAGCGAGGCCAGAAGGAGGTTCGCCCCAATGGACCTAGGACTTGACGAACAGCAGGAGATGCTCAGGAACTTCGCCAGGGACTTCCTGGAGAAGGAATGCCCCGAGACGCTCGTCCGCGCCATGGAGGAGGACGAGAAGGGGTACTCGCCCGAGCTGTGGCAGAAGATGGCGCAGCAGGGCTGGATGGGGCTGATCATCCCGGAGGAGCACGGCGGCACCGGCATGAACCTGTGCGAGCTGGCGGTGCTGCTGGAGGAGTTCGGACGGGCGCTGGTGCCGGGGCCGTACATCTCGACCGTCGTGCTGGGGGCCGTCCCCATCATGGAGGGCGGCAGCAAGGAGCAGAAGGAGCAGTTCCTGCCCAAGATCGCCGCCGGCCAGCTCATCATGACCCTGGCCCTGACCGAGCCCTCCGCCAAGTGGGACGCGGACGGCGTGCAGTTGGAGGCCAAGAAGAGCGGCTCCGACTACGTCCTCAGCGGGACCAAGCTGTTCGTCCCGGACGCCCACGTGAGCGACTACATGGTGGTGGCGGCCCGCACCTCGCAGGGGAAGACGCCGGAGGAGGGGGTCACGCTGTTCCTGGTCGACTCCAAGTCGCCGGGAATCAAGTACGAGGCGCTGAAGACCATCGCGGCCGATAAGCAGTGCGAGGTGGCGTTCGAGGATGTGAAGGTGCCGGCGGCGAACGTCCTGGGGCCGGTCGACAAGGGGTGGCCCATCGTGGAGAAGACGAAGAAGGTGGCCACGGTGGCCGCCTGCGCCTACCTGGTGGGGCTATCGCAGATGGACTTCGACGTGACGCTGAACTACGCCAAGGAGCGGGTGCAGTTCGGTCGGCCTATCGGCTCGTTCCAGGCGATCCAGCACAAGCTGGCGGACGCGATCATCGACGTGGACGGGTCGCGGTTCATCACCTACAAGGCGGCCTGGAGCCTGCAGGAGGGCGAGCCAGACGCCGACCTGATGATCTCCATGGCCAAGGCCTGGACGTCGGACGCCTCGCGGCGGGTGGTGGCCCACGGGCAGCAGATCCACGGCGGCATCGGCTTCACCAAGGAGTACAAGATCCAGTTGTACTTCCGGCGGCAGAAGTGGATGGAGCTGATGTGGGGCGACGCGGACTACCACCGGGAGTTGGTGGCGGAGAAGCTGGAGGTGTAGGGGCCAGCGGGGACCGCATCCCGTTGCGCGGGGCGTTCTGACCCACCACCCAGCCAGCCCCCAGATTCCTTCGCGTACAGCGTTGTGCCGTCGAAGGGCGGCATGGCCGCTCAGAATGACAGCGGTGGGGGCGGCAGAAGTGGATGGAGCTGACCCTTCGGCCCGGCTCAGGACAGGTGTGGGGCGACGCGGACTACCACCGGGAGTTAGTGGCCGAGAAGCTGGAGGTGTAGGGGCCAGCAGAGCGCAGACGCTGTAGGGGCGAGGCATGCCTCGCCCCTACGTTCGTCTTACGAGCCTGCGTTCGTTATGCGGCATTGGTGCCCCGCGCGGCCCATCAGCGAGTGGTCCGCTCACGCGGAGGGTTCGCGTTGGCGGATGAGGCCTTACTGGCGACCGAGGCTACGCAGGCGCGTCGCGCCGGTAGATGTGACCTGCGCCGGGCGCTTCAGCCCACCGCAGGTCACATGTAGGTTAGCCGTCCGTCTTGCGTCGGACGCTTCCCATGAGATCGGATAGGAGAAGAACCAGTGCTATCAAACCGGCGGCGATGGCGAGCAGGCCGCCTAGGTTGAAGATCATCGTCCGCGCTTCGCCCCACTCCTCCAGCGAAAGCGCGTATGCCCACATCCCAACAACCGTGGCAACCGAGACTCCGATGACTAGAAGCAACCATTTCCACCGGCTTTTCCCTGTAGTCCTGATGCGGTCAACTCCGATTCCCACAGTCCCGCCGGTCTGCCTGGCGCGGAAGAAGGCGATCGCTACCATCGCGATACCGAGCGGGATCGTGATCACCAAGACCAAGTACCAGGCGACGCCGGCCATGCCGATAAGAATCAGAGATAGTGCCAAGACTACGGCTGCGGCGACCATGGCGCGCATGTAGAAACCTTTGTTCATTCGTAGACTCCTGTCTGCGCGCGTCGAGGCACGAGCCTGTACGCGCCACGTGATGTCGGACAACATACCGAGAACCGCGCGAGCGGCGATCTCGGCCGCTGTGCCAAGGGGCGGCTCACGCGTGAACTCGGCGAGCTGTCGCTGCTCCCAGAGGTCGCAGTTGATCTCCATCCGTCGTCCCTCTCGAAGCTCACGCGGCAGCCCGAGGGTGTACAGCGCCACCCAGGAGCGGGTCATCCCGACGGCGAGGGCCACGGCTGCGTTCACGGCGTCACCGGTCCCATCTCCGGCCGGGGTTGCGTGGCGCCCCTGCGCATGGGTGCGCGCGCGTTTAGCATGGCCGCTTCGCCGGCGGCGGTCACCCAGTACAGCCGCCGTCGCGGCCGGTTGGTCTGCGCGGCGACGAGCGGGTCCTCCCACTCGCTCTCCAGCAGCCCCGACCGCTGCAGCCGGTCGAGGGCCTTGTAGAGCGTGCCGTGGGCGGTGAGCAGGCGGGCGTCCTGGCGTTCCTTCATCTCTCGAGCGATCAGGAAGCCATGGAACTGCGCGACGCCTTCCATGCGCAGGCGGATGCCCACTTCAAGGACGGCGATTTCGATGGGGAGCAGGTGGCCCGCCTTTCTTCTCATGGTGAAAATAATAGGAAGATATCTGCCGTTTGTCAAGCCCCCACAGCCGATTTTTCGGAAAATGAAGTTTGTTCTATCCGGGAGCGTGGTGGCCCCGGAAGCGCTTGACTTGTCCGTCGTGGTTCGCTTAGTATCTACCGAGTAAATTTCCCCATCTCGGATACTTTCCCACTAGAAGGCGGGCCCCATGTCGCTCACGAGGAGCGCTTCCCTCGTAATCGTTGTGCTTGTGTTGATGGGCTTGATGGCCGCCACCGTGGTTCGGGCTCAGACGCCCACGCCCACCGAATCGCCCTCACCCAGCCCCACGCCCACGGCCCCCGCGAGCCCGACGCCTACGCCCACCCTGCCGCCGCCTCCCGTCTTCACCCCCCCGGCCGTCCAGACCACTTCGTTCCACCTGAAGAACGGCGCCGGCGAGATCATCGGCGTTGCCCTATTCGCCCAGGACGCGCAGGGAGTGGTCCAGATTAGGGTTGAGGCACGGGCTCTGGCAGCCGGAGAGCATGGCATGCACATTCACGCCGTTGGCAAGTGTGAGGCGCCAGCTTTCACCTCCGCCGGCGGCCACTACAACCCGGCAGGCAAAAAGCACGGCCTTATCAACCTGGAGGGGCCACACGCCGGGGACCTCGCGGCCCTGGTGGCGGGGGCGGACGGTACCGCTCACTACGAGAGCAGCACCAACAGGGTCACGCTCTCGGCCGGTGCAGCCACGCTCGCCGACGGCGACGGCAGCGCCCTCGTGGTCCATGCCAGCCCCGACGATCAGGTGACCGACCCCACGGGCAATTCCGGCGACCGCATAGCCTGCGGGGTCATTCCGGGCTTCCGCGCGCCGGCTGTGGAGACGGCATCGGCGGAGCTGAAGAACCCCTCGGGCCAGCTGGTGGGATCGGCCCAGTTCGCCCAGGACGCCCAGGGCGTGGTCCAGATCAAGGTAAGCGTAACGGGACTGCCGCCGGGGCCGCACGGCATGCACATCCACGCCGTGGGCAAGTGCGAGCCGCCCGACTTCACCTCGGCGGGGGGACACTTCAACCCGCTGGGCCGCAAGCACGGCCTCAACACGCCGGACGGGGCACACGCGGGAGACGTCCCTGGCCTGATCGTCAAGGCGGACGGCAGCGCTCAATACGAGAGCAGCAGCGACCGCGTTACGGTATCCGCGGGCCCGACCAGCCTGTTCGACGCCGACGGCAACGCGCTCGTCATTCACGCTGCCGCCGATGACCAGCTGACGGACCCTACGGGCAACTCGGGCGCCAGGATAGCCTGCGGGGTCATTCTGCGCCCGGTGGCGCCTCCCGGCACCGGCGGCCGGCCCGGCGACGGTGGTGGAGCGGGCCTGTACGTGCTGCTGCTCCTGGGCGCCGCCGCACTGCTGGTCGGGACGGCCGTGACGGCGATGGCCCTCCGGCGCCGCGCCTGAGGGCGGCCCGGCGTCTGCCAGCATCCCGCGCCGGCCACGGAGTCGACGGCGGGCGCCGATATAATGGTGGCGGCATGGCCAGAGATGAGAGCCAGCGACTGCGCGAGCGCCTGGTCAGACAGCTCGGCGCTGCGGGCGCTATCAGATCGCGAGCGGTGGCCGAGGCGTTCCGCCGCGTGCCGCGACACCTGTTCGTGCCAGGCCAGCCGCTGGAGCGGGTGTACTCCGACCGGCACTTCGTTACCAGGACGCGCGGCGGGGTCAGCGTTAGCTCGGCCAGTCAGCCTTCGGTGATGGCCGTCATGCTGGAGCAGCTCGAAGTGCAGCCCGGCATGCAGGTGCTGGAGATCGGCGCGGGGACGGGCTACAACGCCGCCCTTCTGGCCGAGCTGGCAGGACCCGCCGGGAGCGTGGTCACGATCGATATCCTGGCGGACGTGGCGGAGGAGGCGCGGCAGCACCTGGAGGGCGCCGGCTACCCGGAGGTCCGCGTTATCGCCGGCGACGGCGGCTTCGGCTACCCGGAAGGCGCCCCGTACGACCGGATCATGGTCACGGCGGGCTGCTGGCAGATACCAGCGCCGTGGCTGCACCAGCTGGTGGACGGGGGCATCCTGGCGCTGCCCTTCAGGACGAATCTGGACACCGTCTGCGTGCCCTTCCAGAGGGAGGGCGAACGGCTGGCGGGCCTCTCTGCCAGCCCCGCTTCCTTCATTCCCCTCGCGGGGGCCTTCGGGCGGGCGCCGGGGGTCCGCCTGATCGCGGACACGGACGCCTGGCTTATGTGGGACTACGAGGGCGAGCGACTGGAGCCGGCGGCGCTGCTTCGCCTGCTCCAGGGTGAGCCGGGGACGAGGACGCTGGCCGACCTGAGGGAAGCGGCCGGTTGGACGGGCCGCTGGGACCTGGGCGCCTTCGTAGCGCTCCAGGGAGAGCCGCTGGTCATGCTGAGCCCTCGCGATTCGCAGCGGTGGGCTGAGACTCAGTGGGGCCTGGCCGATACCAGCAGGTCCTCCCTCTGTCTGGTGCTGCCCGGCGGTAGCGAGGAGCCGGTCTGTCACGTCTACGGGGAAGACGCGGCCTTCCGGACACTGCGAGGCTACGTGGAGGCCTGGCGGGCGGCGGGCAAGCCCGCCAAGTCGCGGCTGAGGCTGGAAGCCGCGCCGGCCGAGGGGGCGGTCCTGAGGGAGATGCCACAGCCCGACAGCGCGGGCCGCTATCGCTTTCGCCGGGGCGGGCTGGACTTCACGGCCTGGTGGCAGACGCCGAACTAGCCGGGACAACGGCCATCGCCTACACTTCTCCCTGAGGAGGGCTCGATGGCCGATTGCCTGTTCTGCGACATGGCCCAGGGGAAGGTCCCGGTCGATAGGCTGTACGA
>JACPQO010000276.1 GCA_016190405.1 Chloroflexota bacterium
CCCTTCTACCACGACTTCGACCTGCCCAGCTTCGGCGCCCGCATGATCAAGCCGGAGGCGCAGGTGGGGATCACCTTCGCCGACGGCCGCCCGCCGCTGATCATCTACACGCCGGAGCTGGAGGAGAAGACGTACCGCAGCATCGCCCAGTTCTCCAAGCACGACGCCGAGGCTTTCACGGAGATCCGTCGCAAAGTGATGGCCAGCGATAAGTACATCGCCGCCCTGCTGAACACGCCACCCCCGGACGAGGCCCGCAGCGAGGCGCCCAGCGCTATCACGGCCAAGCTGTTCGAGCTGTGGATGAGCCTGGGCCTGAAGCCCGGCGAGATGCAGAAGTCCCCCAAGGTGCTCATCGACGACATATTCGAGTCTACCGAGCTGAAGGCCGCCCTCTACCGCCAGTGCATCGAGTGGGGCTCCAACCTGCACTCGGGCAACGGCTTCGGCTTCATCCTGTCGGTGATCTGGCTGTGCGGCATCCACTACATGTCGGTGGGCGGGACGCACACCCTGGGCCACGCCATGGCCAGCGCCTGCCTCCACGAGGGGGTGGACCTGCGCTACAACGCCCCGGTCACCGCCATCACCTCCAGCAACGGCCGCGCCACCGGCATCCGGCTCAAGGACGGCCGCCAGATCGAGGCCAGGATCGTCGCCTCCAACGCCGACCCGCGCACGACCTTCATGGAGCTCATCGGCTGGGACAAGCTCTCGCTGTTCCGGAAGGAGCGGCTGGCCAACTGGCGGTTCGGGCCGGAGCACGTGCTGGGTACCCCTTCTTTCGCCCTCCACGACCCGCCGGACTACAAGTCCGCCCACCACGACGCTGACATCAACCGCTGCTTCTACACCATCGTGGGCTTCGAGAACCACCAGGAGGTATCGGAGTACATCCTCCAGGCTTACGGCGGCGAGATCCCGACGACGCCCGGCGCCGGCACCTGGGTGAACACACTATGGGACCCCAGCCAGGCGCCGCCCGGCAAACACGCCATGAACGGTTGGTTCTTCTTCCCCAAGGCCTCCTGCCTCAGCCCGGCCGAATGGGACGAGGTGCGTGCGACGTACAACGCCCGTTTCCTGGACCTGTGGGTGAAGTACGCCCCCAACATGACCCGCGAGAACGTCATCGCCAACAAGCTGTACGTCCCCTTCGACATCGAGAAGAAGATCGGCATGCCGGAGGGCGACTTCTCGCATGGCCGCCCGGGCGCCTTCGCCCTGGGCGTCCCCCGCGCCAACATCTACCGCACGGAGTTCGAGGGGCTGTACATGTGCGGCGCCTCTGCCGGCGGCGGCGGCATCAGCGCCGCCCCGGGCTACAACGCCTTCAAGGTCATCGCCGAGGACCACAACCTGCCCAAGATATGGCAGCGAGAGGACCGCATCTACTAGAGGCTAGTGAAGGAAGACCGCCATGCCTGCGATCTATACCAACGAATGGTACGACGCACTGAAGGAGCTGCTGAACGTCAACCCGGAGGTGGAGAAGAACGCACCCCGCGGCAAGTACAAGGTCCTGGCCGAGCTCAGGGGCGATGGCCTCTCCCCCTACCTAAATGACGGCGAGGAGCGCTTCTTCACCGTTGACCTGGACGACGGCAAGTGCACCAGCTACTACGAAGTGGAGCAGGCGCCACCTCGCAAGGAGTTCGACTTCATCTTCGAGGTGCCGGCCACGGTGTTCGAAGGCGTGGCTGCCGGGCTGGTGGACCCCGTGGGCGCCGGCCTCAAGGGGACCATCAAGATCACCGGCGACATGCGCATCCTCATCAGGCACGCCGAGCTGGTCAACGTCCTCCACAAGGTATACGCGCGGGAAGTGGAGACCACCTGGCCCAAGGGCAAGCCGCCCTACTCCCAGGCGTAAGACCAGGGCTCGCGCGCGGGCGCCCCCCACAGTAGGATGGGTTTGCCTGCCCCAACGGGCGGGCGCAGCCCCGAATCCAAAGGAGGCGCGCTCATGAGAGAGCTCCCGGAAGCGTTTCAGAAGCTGACCAGCGACCATCCCCAGGTGCAGCAGGCGTATGAGGCGCTGGCCGAGGCGGCGCACACGTCCGGCCCCCTGGACGAACGCACCCGCCGGCTGGTGAAGCTAGGCATCGCCGTGGGCGCCCTCCTGGAGGGCGCCGTCCGTTCTCACGCCTGGCAGGCCAGGGAGGCCGGCGTCAGCGACGCGGAGATGGACCACGTAGTGCTGCTCTCGCTGACGACGATCGGCTTGCCGTCTATGGTGGCCGCCCGGACGTGGGTGGCCTCGGCCCTGGCCGGGGCCTAGCCGGTCAGCGGGTCACCGGCTTGATATCGGCGATGATCCAGGCCAGGTGCTCTTCCACCCGGTCCTTGGCCACGCACAGGTAGCCCCAGCGGTCCTGGACCGCCCGCCGGTAGTCCGGCGAGTCCTCGTCCAGCAGCACCACCACGCGCAAGTCAGGGAAGGTCTGGGCCAGCTTGCGCAGCCGGGTCACCTTCTCGTGGGCCACCAGGTCAAAGTCCAGCAGGACCAGGTCCGGGCTTCTCTCCGTGGCCCGCGTTGCCGCTTCGGTCAGGGTGCAGGCCTCGGCCACGACGCTGCAGTTGGCGTACCGGTCCAGCACCCGCCGGATGGTCTCCCGGTAGTGGGCGTTCCGGTCCGCCACCAGGACGCGGATCGTGTCGCCAACGCTCAGGGTCGCCGACGCCTGCTCGGTGTGATTCATAATGGGGATATACCAGTCCGTCTCATAGCTTGCTCCCTCCAGGGCGGACCTGTCTGTCGGGTAGAGGCAGATTTCCTGTGGGGTAATGTCAGGCCCGGCCCGTGCGGTTTTGCCCCACGCGGCCCATGCTATAATCGCGTTGCAGGAGGGCCACCAGTTGGTTGCCAAATCGCAGGAGGCCGCCCCGGACTCATCGGCGTCTGCCCAGGAGCTGGCGGATGCTCTACGCGCGCTGGGGAACCGCTATCGCCTGGCCATCCTGCGACTTCTCGATTCGGGCGAGCTCAGCGTCGGCGAAATGGCCGGCGCTCTCGGCCTGTCGGCCACGCAGACCAGGCGCCACCTCGGCGGTCTTGTCGCTGCCGGCCTGGTCGATCCTCTCCCTGCCGATGGCGCACAGCGCTTCCAGCTCAACCGGCGCGCGGCGGCGCTGCTCAACGCCTCGGTCGTCGCTCTCCTGGGACGGGCCGGGGCCTCGCTCTCGACCCTATCGGCCCCGTTTCGCGGCGTCGACGACGTGCTGCCCGTCGCCGTCCCGTCAGCCCCTCAGGCTTGCCTCCAGTGCCAGAACTCTGCCTTCGTGCGCGAGGTCCTGGACGACCTGGACCGCATCCTGGCCGACGCCCGCCAGTACCAGTCCCGCCTCCAGCATCTCTCCTCTCAGGTGCTGTCCGCCCACGAGGCCGAGCGAAAACGGATCGCCCGCGAGCTGCACGACGATACGGCCCAGGCCCTCACTTCTATCCTGGTGCGGCTGCGCCTCCTGGAACGGTCGGTGGAGAACGGCAACCTGCGTCAGTCCGTGGAGGAGCTGCGAGACCTGACCGGCAGCACCCTGGACTCGGTCCGGCGCATGGCCGTGGACCTGCGGCCCACCGCCCTGGACGACCTGGGGCTGGTGGCCGCCCTCCGCTCCTACGTCGAAAAGTTCTCCACCCGCTGGCCCATCAGCATAGAGTTCTCCAGCAACGGCCTACAGCGCCGCCTGCCGGCGGAGGTGGAGCTAGTCCTGTACCGCATCGCGCAGGAGGCGCTATCCAACGTGGCCAAGCACTCCGGGGCCCGTTCGGTCCAGGTGGCCCTCTCCCGCCGCAGGAACGTGGTGACGGCCGTCGTCAGCGATGACGGGCGCGGCTTCGACGTCGACAAAGTGATAGGCTCCCGTCGCGGTGGCCTGGGGCTGTTCGGCATGAAGGAGCGCCTGGCGCTGGTGGGCGGCTCCCTCCAGATCGAGGTCGGCGACCGGGGAGGCACGCAGATCACGGCCCGCGTGCCGCTGCCCGGCCTGTCCCACCGGCACAACTAGGTATGGGCACCAAGATCCGCATCCTCCTGGCCGACGACCACGCGGTCCTGCGCTCCGGCCTGCGGGCGCTGCTCAACCTGGAGCCCGACTTCGAGGTGGTCGGCGAGGCGTCCAACGGCCGCGAGGCGCTGGAGCTAGCGCAGACCCTGCGCCCGGAGATCGTCGTCATGGACATCTCCATGCCGGAGATGGACGGCCTGCAAGCCGCCGAGGAGATCCAGCGCCTTGCCTTGCCCTGCCGCCTGGTCATGCTCACCGTCCACGCCGGGGAGGAGTACCTTTTCCAGACCCTCCGTCTGGGCGCCTCCGGCTACGTCCTCAAGAGCTCGGCCGACACCGAACTCATCGAAGCCATCCGCACGGCCCACCGGGGCGACGTATTCCTGTATCCCTCGGCCGTTCGCAAGCTCCTGGGAGAGTACCTGAAGGGCGGCGACGACAAGGAGCGCCGGGAGTCTGATGTGCTGACCAGCCGCGAGAAAGAGGTCTTGAGACTCACGGCCGAGGGCTACACCAATCACGAAATAGCGGACAAGCTGGTGATTAGCCCCAAGACGGTGGACACCTACCGACAGCGGATCATGGAGAAGCTCAACCTGCACCACCGCTCGGAGCTGGTGCGCTACGCCCTGCGACGGGGCCTGCTAACCCCCACGGAATAGGCCATTCGGCCCCCGGCCTTGTGGGGCAAAACCCCACTAGATATCCCTACTGTGCCCGACAGACAGCCCCTTTACCAGCCTGTAACTTTAAGGTGCAATCTGCGAGGGCTTCGGCTTCTGAGAGAGGTGGCCCGCCCAAGGCTCGGAGCCCTCGCAGCGCAATTTCTGCTGTCCCTACCGGGAGGAAACTATGGCCGGGGAAAGCCTCCCGCGACAGCCTCAGCGGGTGCGGCTTATACGACAGCGGCCCGTTACTCGACTCGATACCGCCACCCACCCCCTCCAGCCTGGCCTCCGCCGCGCGGAAGCCAGGCCTTATCTTTCGCGCGCAGTGTTTCCCGAGCGCGGCCGCGACCCTTCGACACCGGCCTGACGTTGGTATGATAAACCAGAGAGATGAAGAGCAGTGACAGCCGCGGCCCGTGCCCACCCACAACCGCCCCGCGTCGGCCGGCGCATCGATCGGGAAAGTCCAGCGCCTGGCGGCCCGCCCCGGCCATCGCGCCGGACCATCGCCTAGAACAGGAGCCCCGTGGTCCCCATAGTTAGCGTCGTCGGCAACTCCGGCGTCGGCAAGACTACCTTCCTGGAGAAGCTGGTGCGGGAGCTGAAGGCCCGCGGCTACCGGCTGGCCACCATCAAGCACGACGTCCACAACTTCGACATCGACCGTCCGGGGAAGGACTCCTGGCGCCTGACCCAGGCCGGCAGCGACATCGTCATGCTCTCCTCGCCCCGCCGCCTGGCCTTGCTGGAGGAAGTCCGGGAGGAGCGAACCCTCGACGACCTGGCGGCAATGGTGGGCGACCGCGTTGACCTGGTCCTCACCGAGGGGTACCGCGGCGCCGCCGCCCTCAAGATAGAGGTCTCGCGCCAGGCCCACAGCACGGCGCTAACGGCGCGCCTTGAGGAGCTGCTGGCCGTCGTCACCGACCACCCCCTCGACCTGGACCGGCCGCAGTTCGGCCTGGGCGACGCTGCCGCTGTCGCCGACCTGCTGGAGCAGCGCTTCGCCCTCAAGCCGGGGCAGGGAGGATGACCGTGGCCAAGCCGCTGAGCGGAGTGGTCCTGGCCGGAGGCGCCAGCCGGCGCCTCGGGTTGGACAAGGCCGGTGTCACCTTCGACGGCCGCCCGCTGCTGGAGATCATTGTCGAGAGGCTGTCCGGCGTCTGCAGCGAAGTGATCGTGGCCTGCGGCTCCCAGACCGCGAGGAAGCGCCCAGCGCTGCCCGTGCGGTTCGTGAAGGACCCCATCGCCGGGCAGGGCCCCCTGGCCGGAGTGCAGGCTGGCCTGGCCGCGGCGCAGTCGGACCACTGCCTCGTGGTGGCCTGCGACATGCCTTTCCTCAACCCGGGCCTTCTGGCCTACATGGCCGGGCGCCCCCGGCGTTATCAGGCTCTGGTCCCACGGTTCGGCGGCCGCTGGCACCCCCTGCACGCTCTCTACGCCCGCTCCTGCCTCCCGACCGTCGAATCGCTGCTGGCCCAGGGCGGTAACGCTCTGGAAGAGCTGCTGGCGCACCTCGATGTGCAGGTGGTGTCCGAGGAGGAGGTGCGCCGCCACGACCCCAGAGGACTGAGCCTGTTTAACCTGAACGACGCCCGCGACCTCAACCGCGCGCGCGCCATCTGGCGGACGGCGACGGCCACGCCGGCGAGGCCGGCGTGAGCTGCTACCTCCCGCACCTGGACGATATCCTGCTGGCCGCCGGCATCTGCCTGACCAAGGAGAACCGGCCGCGCGTCCACGCCCTCATCCAGGAGATCACCGGCGAAGAAGACTGTCCCCGCGTCTGGCGGTCGGTCAGGACCCGCCTGGTGCGCGAAGATACCTGGGAGGAGTTCGTCTCCCAGTTGCGCGCCCGCTGGCGTCAGCCGGTGGCCTAAAGCGATTACAGCCGGGGCCGCCGGGAACCCGGCGGCCAGAAAGGGAGGCAGCCATGTCCACTGCCGGTCTCAGTTCCTTCCAGGCCAGGGAGGGCGAGCGGCAGCCCTATCGTGATTGGGACGACGTTTATCGTCAGCAGTGGCAGTGGGACAAGGTGGTGTGGGGCAGCCACTGCGTGGACTGCTATCCGGGCAACTGCCCGTTTCGCGTATACGTGAAGGATGGCGTGGTCCTGCGAGAGGAGCAGGCCGGCACATACGGGACCATCGAGGAGGGCGTGCCGGACTTCAACCCCATGGGCTGCCAGAAGGGCGCCGGCTGGAGCCAGCACCTGTACGGGCCGGAGCGGCTCCTCTACCCCCTCAGGCGCATCGGGCGCCGCGGTTCCGGGAAGTGGAAGCGAATCTCCTGGGACGACGCTCTGACCGAGATAGCGGACGCAGTCCTGGACGCCATCCAGGAGCAGGGCTCCCAGTCCATCATCCACGAGACGACCCCCGCCCAGGGCGGCCTCCTGGCCGTGGTCGCTCCGGCCCGCTTCAACGGGCTCCTGGGCGGCACCACCCTGGACCTGGAGGGGATGATCAACGACTTCAACATCGGCCAGTACATCACCTTCGGCAAGTTCGCTGTCTCCAGCGCCGACGACTGGTTCCACTCGGACCTGCTCCTCATCTGGCACATGAACCCCGTCTACACGCGCATCCCCTACTATCACTTCATCGCCGAGGCCCGCTACAAGGGCGCTGAGGTGGTCACCATCGCCCCCGATTTCAGCCCCTCGGCGGTCCATGCCGACTTCCACGTC
Source organism: Chloroflexota bacterium (assembly GCA_016190405.1). The sequence continues at coordinate 7,366 of JACPQO010000276.1, forward strand.
CCGATGCGCCCCGGCTGCGACGCCGCCCTCGCTCTGGCCATGTGCCAGGTCATCCTCGCTGAGAACCGATACGACGCTGCCTTCATCAAGGACCAGACTGACCTCCCCCTCCTGGTCCGCCTGGATAACCGCTGCTTCCTGCGCCAGAGCGACCTGGAGGAGGGCGGCCGCGACGACCAGTTCTACTTCTTCGACGCCGGGGCGGGAGAGCATTCGCCGGCCCCTCGGGGCAGCCTAGCCCTGGGCGACGTCGATCCCACCCTGGAAGGACGCTTCGATGTCACCCTCAAGGACGGCCACTCGGTGGAGGTGACCCCCGCCTTCTCCCTCCTGCGCGAGCATCTCCAGGACTACACGCCGGAGCTGGCCTCGCCCCGCTGCGGCGCCGGTCCGGACGTCATCCGCACGCTGGCGCGGAAGGTCGCCTCGCGCCGCACCAACATCCTCACGGGTTTCAACGTTTGCAAGTACTATCACGGCGACCTGATGGAGCGCTCCCTGTGCCTGCTCCTGGCCCTCACCGGCAACTGGGGCAAGCAAGGGGCCGGCATCCGGAGCTGGTCGCCGGGGCCCCTGGACGGCGTGTTCGTCTCCGCCGCCAAACGCGCTCTGGGCACGGACGACGCGCGCGTGGTGCTCCAGCAGCGGGCCAGCCTGTATGCCCTTCTCAAGGCGCAGGACCCTACCCTAACCGAGGAGATGATCACCCTCCGCCTGGGCCAGGAACTCACGGCCGGGCGCGAGAACGTCGTCCCCTCTTCCTTCTTCCTCTATTACCAGGCCGGATACCGGGAGCGCTGGAACCGGCGCCAGTGGGGCGACCCCACCATGCTCCGGGACTTCGACGATTACCTGGGCGAGGCGCTGGACCGCTGGTGGCGCCCCCTCGTCGCGCCCGTCCAAAATTCCGAGCCCCGGGTCTTCATCGAGGTGGGCGGCAACGTCCTGCGGCGCACCCGCGGCGGCCAGAACATGCTCCTGAACCACCTCTGGCCCAAGCTGAAGATGGTCGTCACCGTGGACTGGCGCCTCAGCACCACCGCCATGTTCTCGGACATCGTCCTGCCGGCCGCCAGCCACCACGAGAAGCTGAACCTGCACTACACCACGCCGCACGCCATGCAGTTGCTCATCGCCGACGAGGCCGCCGCGCCGGCCGGCGAGTCCAAGGCCGAGTGGGAGATCTTCGCCCTCCTCTGCCGCCGGCTGGAGGAGCGCGCCAAGGCCCGCAGCCTCGAGGAGTATACCGACAGCCGCGGCAACACCAGGCGTCTGGACAACCTGTACAGCCAATTCACGTCCGAAGGCGCATACGAACACACGGAGGAGCTGATCGAGGACTGGGTAGCCGACAGCGCCGTGGCCGGCAACGTCCCGGAAGGGACCAGCCTCCAGGGCCTGCGCGACAGCGGCCCCGTTCGCCTCACCAGTTGGGGCATGTCGCCCCTGGCCATCGCCCAGGCCTCGGATGTCTATGCGGACAAGACCCATTCCCCCTATCGCTGGCACGTCGAGAACAAGGTGCCCTACCCCACGTTGACCCGCCGCGCCCAGTTCTACATCGACCACCCCTGGTTCCTGGAGGCCGGCGAAGCCTTCCCCGCCCATAAGGAGAACCCGACCATGGGCGGCGACTACCCCCTGGAGCTGACCAGCGGCCACAACCGCTGGAGCATCCACTCCCAGAACACCACCGGCCGCATCCTCCTCCAGACCCACCGGGCGCGGCCTCACCTGGTCATGAACCCCGCTGACGCCGCTGCCCGCGGCATCAGCGACAATGAGGAGGCGCGCGTCTACAACGACGCCGGTGAGTTCAGCGTGCCGGTGAAGCTCTCGCCGTCTGTGCGGCCGGGCCAGGTCATCTGCTACAACGGCTGGGAGCCCTACATGTTCCGGGACTGGCGGGACCCTGCCAACGTGGAGCCCGGCATGGTCAAGTGGCTCCACCTGGCCGCCGGCTACGGCCACCTCAACTATCGCGGTGGCTGCTGGCAGATCATCACCGTCGATCGCGCCACGCGGGTGCAGGCGGAGCGGGCCCCGGCGTAGCCCCCGTCTGTAAGGCAAAGCCCTACAGGAATTCCCTGCCCTGCCCGACAGACGCCCGCAGCCGGAATTTGTACGTTATTTCACAGATGGGACTAATACGGTGCCATTAGTATGCTGCAACTGACCCGCAAAGCCGACTACGGCCTCCGCCTGATGATAGAGGTGGGCTCCTGCGTCCACGGCCCTATCGGCACGGCAGAGATCGCCCGGCGGCAGCAGATACCGTACCCGTTCCTCCGCAAGGTGGTGAAGACCCTGGTCGCCAGCGGCCTGCTGGTCAGCGAGCGCGGCCTGCACGGCGGCCTGTCTCTGGGCCGGCCCGCCGCCACCATCAGCATGTTGGACATCATCCGCTCCTTCGATTCGCTGGCCCTCAACCGCTGTACCGTGGACCCGCCCCTCTGCGACCGCCGCGCCCTCTGCGCCGCCTTCCCGGTATGGGCGGAGGCCCAGAAGGAGGTCGAGCGGACATTGGGTCGCGCCCGCATATCGGACCTCGTCCAGTGGCAGCGGCCGCCGGCAGCGGGCACGGCGGAGCGTCGAACCCGGTCGAGGCCAACCGTTATGGAAGTGAAGGGCCAAGGCTAAGGAGCAGGGCATGGCGTTTCTCACCCGCAGGGACTTCCTCAAGATCAGCGCCGGCGCCCTGGCCGCCGCCGGGGCCGCCAGCCTCCTCGACCTCGCTTTCCTGGAGGAGATATCCGACATCCCCAACCCCCTGGAGTCCTACCCCGACCGCGGTTGGGAGAAGGTCTACCTGGACCAGTACCGCTACGACGACAGCTTCACCTTCATTTGCGCCCCCAACGACACCCA
>JACPQO010000028.1 GCA_016190405.1 Chloroflexota bacterium
ACCCGGACCTGGCCGATGACCTCGTCCACGAGGAGTGCTTCATGGCCGGCTCCGGCCTGTCGTCGCGCTGTCCCAACGAGACGGGCCGGCAGAGCGGGCCGGGCGCCGCCGAGGACGACCTGGGCCACGGCACCAACGTGGCCGGGATCATCACCGGCGCCGGGACGGTCGCGCCCAAGGGAGTGGCCCCCGCGGCCGGGATCGAGGCCTTCAAGATCATCGACAAGACCAACTCCCTGGTCTTCTCTGACCTCACTGCCGCCCTGGACCATATCCTGGCCAGCCACCCGGACGTGGATATCATCAACATGAGCCTGGGTACCTTCTTCGGCTTTCCGCCCGGGACCTGCGAGGGGGGCTCGGAGCCGTACAACACGCTGCGGGCCGCCGGCGTCATCCTGTTCGCCGCGTCCATGAACGAGGGGAGCAAGGCGGGCACGGGTTACCCCGCCTGCGTCAAGTCGGTCGTCTCGGTGGGCGCCGTCTACGATGCCAACATCGGCTCCTACGCGGGGTTCGCGTGCACCGACACCACCACCAGCGCCGACAAGGTGGCCTGCTGGTCCAACTCCGACTCCTCGCTGGACCTCCTGGGGCCGGGCTGCAGGATCACCGCCAGCGGCCGCTTCGGGGGCAGCTCCACCTACTGCGGGACGTCCCAGGCCACGCCGCACGCTGCCGGCGTCGCCGCCCTGCTGGTCGGGGCCGACCCGACCTATACGCCCGACCGGCTGGAATCGGCCTTGAAGTCCACCGGCGTCTTGATCACCGACCCCGCCAACGATGTGACCACGCCGCGGCTGGACGCCCTGGCCGCCATCTCGCTGGATTCCGACGGCGACGGTAAGCCCGACGTCAGCGACAACTGCCCGTTCTGGCCCAACCCAGCCCAGAACCTGCCGCTCTGGGCCGTGCCGCCGGGCGACCCCGACTGCGACGGCTTCAGCACCGCCGACGAGGCGCTCATCGGGACCGACCCCTACAAGCGCTGCGGCGCCAATTGGCCGGCCAACATCAACAACGCCGGCAACAGCGCCAACAAGGTCGACATTTTCGATGTCAATGCGCTGGCGCCGCCCGTGTTCTTGAGCACGGCCCCGGGGCCTCCGTACACTCCCCGCAAGGACATCGCCCGGTCGCCCCCTTCCACCAACGGCAGAATAGACATCTTCGACGTGAACAAGATGGCGCCGCCGGTCTTCTTCGCTACCTGCGTGCCGTAAGCGGCTTTCGGCGTCGGTCTCTAGTGCCGCCGGCCGGGTATAATCATGGCGGCGGCCAGTTGTCCCTGAATCGCCCCGCCCGAAGGAGGACCCCCGCCATGCCTGACGATCGCCCCACCCGCATCGAGCGTGATTCCATGGGGCCCATGGAGGTCCCCGCCGATGTCTACTACGGCGCTTCCACCCAGCGCGCCGTCCTCAACTTCCCCATCAGCGGCCTGCGCTTCCCCCGTCCATTCGTCCGCGTGCTGGGGCTCATCAAGATGGCCGCGGCGCGGGTCAACGCTGAGCTGGGGCTCCTGGACGAAGGCATCGCCAAGGCGATTCAGGAGGCGGCGCGCGAGGTGGCCGACGGCAAGCTGGACGATCAGTTCGTGGTCGACATCTTCCAGACCGGCTCCGGCACGTCGACCAACATGAACGCCAACGAGGTCATCGCCAACCGGGCCAGCGAGATCCTGGGCGGCGACCGCGCCTCCCGGCTCGTCCACCCCAACGACCATGTGAACCTGGGCCAGTCCTCCAACGACGTGATCCCCACGGCGATCCACCTGGCCGCCCTGGTCGAGATGCAGGAGCGGCTGGCCCCCGCCCTGGGGCGACTGCGCCAGGCCCTGGCCGCCAAGTCCCAGGAGTTCTGGGGCGTCGTCAAGACGGGCCGCACCCACCTCCAGGACGCGACGCCCATCCGGCTGGGGCAGGAGTTCCTGGGCTACGCCGGGCAGGCCGAGAGGGCCGTGCGCCGGCTGCGACGGGCCCAGGAGGAGCTGTCGGAGGTGGCGCTTGGGGGCACCGCTGTGGGTACCGGCGTCAACACGCACCCGGAGTTCGCCTCGCGGGCCTGCGCCATCCTCTCGCAGGAGGTGGGGGTGGCCGTCCGCGAGACGGACAACCACTTCCAGGCCGAGAACACGCTAGATGCGGTGCTGGAGGCCAGCGGCAGCCTGCGCACGGTTGCCGTCAGTCTGTACAAGATCGCCAGCGACATCAGCTGGCTGGGGTCGGGCCCCCGCGCTGGCCTGGGCGAGCTGGCCCTGCCGGAGGTGCAGCCGGGCAGCTCCATCATGCCGGGCAAGGTCAATCCGGTGATCCCCGAATCGCTGATCCAGGCCTGCGCCCAGGTCATCGCCTGCGACGCCGCCGTTGTCCAGGCCGCCCAGCGCAGCTTCTTCGAGCTGAACACGGGCATGCCGCTGGCGGGCTACAACCTGCTGCTGGCCATCGGCCTGCTGGCCGCCGCCGTCGATAACTTCAGCGAGCAGTGCGTGAAGGGGTTGCGGGCCACGGAGCGCGGCCCGGCCATGGTGGAGAAGGGGCTCATGCTGGCCACGGCCCTGGCGCCCGCCATCGGCTACGACGCCGCGGCGGAAATCGCCAAGGAGGCAGCCCAGACCGGCCGCACCATCCGTGAGGTGGCGCGGGAGAAGACGCAGCTATCGAAGGAGGATCTGGCGCGGCTGCTGGACCCGGCGAAGATGACGGAGCCGGGCCTGGGCGCCGGCTAGCCCCGGCGCGAATCGAAGCCCCCCCCGGCGTTCAAGCCGATGCGGACGTGTAG
>JACPQO010000281.1 GCA_016190405.1 Chloroflexota bacterium
CAGGGTGCCGTTGGTAGAGAGGACGCAGCGCAGGCCGGCCACGTTGGCGTGGGCCACCAACTGGAAGAGGTCCGGCCGGGTCAGCGGCTCGCCGCCGGAGAAGAGGACGGTGGGGGCGCCGAGCGCCGCCAGGTCATCCAGGAGAGCGAGCCCCTCTTCCGTCGTCAGCTCGCCGGGGTAATCGCGGTCACGGGACTCGGCGTAGCAGTGCATGCAGAACAGGTTGCACCTGCGGGTCACGTTCCAGACCACGACGGGCTTCTTGTCCTGCGAGAAGTGCAACAGGTGAGACGGGACCCGGCCGGTGCGGCGTCCGTAGCGCAGGGCGTCAGCCGGGGTGGCCGTCCCGTTCAGGAGCCTCGTCACTGACAGCACGCTGGGCCACCCCCTCTATGCCGTCTGCGCCGGGCTCTGGCCCACCGTGGAGGCGGGCAGGCCCTGGGCCTCAGCTTCGCCGATCTCGGGCGGCATCCCGTCGCCTTCATCGGGCTTGAGCATCTGCCGCAGCAGGTCCAGCTCCTGCTGTAGCCCCTCGGCCCGCCGCGACAGCCGGAACACGTAGCCCAGCAGGCCGGTCCAGATGACGCCGTAGGCCAGCGCCAGGTACCACAGGTCTCCCATGACTAACCTCCCTCCTCTTGCATCCGCCGGACGCGCTCTTTCAGGTCCCCGACATGCTCCCGGCAGCTCTCGACGTGTACGCGCACCAGCAGCAGGTACAGGAAGATGACGGTGAACGCCGCCAGGGAGAGGAACAGCGCGGGGAGCATCGTTGTTTCCATGTTGAAGCCCTCGCTGCCCACCACCGCCGGGTGGATCGTGCGCCACCAGCGGATGGACATGAAGACGATAGGGACGTCGACGAAGCCGACGACGCCGAACACGGCGGCGAAGGCGGCGCGACGGGCCGGGTCTTCGATCATCTCTCTAAGCAGCAGGTAGGAGACGTAGATCAGCCACAGCAGCAGGGTGGTCGTCAGGCGCGGCTCCCAGGTCCACCAGGTGCCCCAGGCGCTGCGGGCCCAGACGGAGCCCGATAGCAGCGTGAGGCTGGTGAAGACGACGCCGATCTCGGCCAGGGAGGCCGCCAGCAGGTCCCAGCGCGATGCCCGCGTGCGCAGGTAGGCGATGCTGCTGAGGAACACCAAGAAGAAGGCCAGGAAGGCCGTCCAGGCGCCGGCCACGTGGAAGTAGAAGATGCGCTGGACGTCGCCCATCTCCTTCTCCGCTGGCGCGATGATGAAGGCCGCCACCAGGGCCGACAGCACCAGGACGACGGCGAGGACGGCCAGTCCCGTCTTGGCGGCCGGCCGGGCGGGTGCGGAAAGGAAGCCGACGCTCATGACCCCATCTCCTCCATGACGTACTCGAACAGGAAGGGGCAGAGGCCCAGGAACACCACGTCGAAGGCGCCCAGGACGGTGACCGCGGGCAGGATCTCGCCGAAGGGCTCGCCGTCCAGGACGGTGCGGGTGCCTTCCACGGCAGCGATGAGGACCGGCGTCGCCACCGGCAACAGCAGCAAGGGCAGTAGCAGCTCGCGGGAGCGGCTGGCGACGGCCATGGCCGAGAAGAGGGTGCCGACGGCCACGTAACCGATGGTGCCGAGGACCACCACCACGAGCAGCCCCGGCGACAGGATCGATACGCCGGCGAAGAGGGCGAAGGCAGGGAGCAGGAACAGCTCCAGGGCGAACGTGAGGAGGAGCGCTCCCGCTGCCTTGCCCAGGAAGACAGCGCTGCGGTCCACGGGCGTCAGCAGGAGGCCCTCGAAGCCGCCCTGCTCGCGCTCCTGGGCGAAGATGTGGCCGAAGGCCATCATGCCGGCCAGAGCGATGGCCACCCAGAGGACGCCCGGCCCGGCCAGCTTCTTCATATCGCCCTCCAGGTCGAAGGCGAAGTTGAAGATGACCATTGTCAGCAGAGCGAACACCAGGCTCCCCGAAAGCGCCTGGCGGCTGCGCAGCTCGGCTCGCACATCCTTGGCGGCCACGGTGAGGGCCGAGGCCAGGAAGGCCAGCAAGCCGGTCTCAGTGCGCGGCGCCGGTATGCTGAAAATAGCTTTCTCTGAGGCTTCCAACATCTAAGTCGCCTCGCTTGGCGGTAAAGACGAGCCTGCCGGCGTTGAGGACGGCCAGCCGGTCGCCGAAGTCCAGGCTGCGTTCCAGGTTGTGCGTGCTGACGATGACGCTGCGTCCGCGCCGCGCGGCCTCGCCCAGGAGATCGACCAGGAACCCGGACCAGCGCTGGTCGAGGCCGGTGTCCGGCTCGTCCAGCAGCAGGATCTGAGGGTCGTGGACCATGGCCCGGGCCAGGGCCACCCGTTGCTGCATTCCCCGGGACAGATCGCGCAGCTGCACGCCGGCCTGACGCTCCATGCCCACCAGCCGCAGGAGCTGGTGCGCCCTGTCGCGAGCGTCGGGGACGCCGTACAGGCGGCCGTAGAATTCGAGGTTCTCTGCCGCCGTCAGCTCCATGTAGAGGAAGGTCTGGTGGCAGACGACGCCGATGAGGCAGCGCACCTGCGCGCTGTGGGTCCGCACGTCCAGCCCGGCCAGCCGCGCCGTGCCCGCCGAGGGCCGCAGCAGGGTCGCCAGCACCTTCAGGAGAGTCGACTTGCCTGAGCCGTTGGGCCCCAGCACGGCCAGGCGTTGGCCGGCGCCGACCCCGAGGGTTACGCCCCTCAGGGCGGCCAGAGGGCCGAACGTCTTCCAGAGGTTAATCGCCTGGACATGACAGGCCGCTGGCGCAGCCGTTTGCGCCTCGGTGACAGCGGGAGCGCCCACTGGGGTTGTCATCGCGCGTCACCCTGCCGTGGCGGCCGCGGCGCGACGCCTGCGGCGCCAGGTGAAGACCCCGACGGCGGTAACCACGAGGAGGAACAGGGCAACGGGCGTGGCCGGCAACAGGATGTCGCGGACGAAACCGCCTTTGGCCGCCGCCAGGCCGGTGAGACGCACCTCCAGCAGCGTTCCGCCGGGCAGTCCTTCGGCGCTCAGCAGCCGGTAGGGGCCGGTGGCGCTGTCCACTTCCTCCACCGTCGACAGCCGATCACTCTCGGCGCGGCCGTCCGCAGCGGACATCAGGAGCACGACCCGCTGCGTGGGGTAGGCGAGGGGCTTGTGGAAGACGAGGCTGTCGCCCGCGTAAGGCAGGTCGTAAGCGAGGACTAGCTTGTGCTCCCCGGGCGGGATGGCCCGGGTGAGGTCCTGGCCGCCGGCGGCAACGGCGACGTCAGAGGGCCCCGCCAGCACCTCCACGCTCTTCGCGCTGTTGGGCAGCGGGAAGAGAGAGCCCTGGCCCCCAGAGGCTGGCGAAGCCACCACCGTTCGGTCGCTGCCGTTCAGGGGCTGGATGTAATTGACGATGGTCACGCGCTTCTGTTCGGGCTTCACTTCCACGATGCTGTGGTCCAGCAGCACCTCCAGGGCATCGGTGGCGGTCGTCGTGTCGTAGACGTAGACTTCCAGGTCCCCGGACGTGCCACCTGTCGCCTCGAATTCGGTGCCGTAGCTGACGCCCTGGTACTGGACGGCGAGGGTGTAGCCCTCACGGCCGCCGGGCAGCCCGGCGAAGTCGAACTGCCCCTGGGGGTTCGTGCGCGACGAAAGGGGCGCGGCCTGGCTCGATCTGGGGGTAAGGGTGACCTCCAGGCCGGCCACCGGGCCGCCGCCGCTGGTCCCGTTGACGACCTTGCCCCGCACGGACGCCGCCCCGCCGGCGCCCGTCGCGGCTGGGAAGACGGCCAGCAGCAGGGCGAGGGCGGCCGCGACGCCGGCCTTCACGCTTGCCCCTCCCGGCGGGCGCCGCAGGACGCGCAGAAGTTGTCGCCCGGGGCCAGGGCGTGGCCGCAGGCCGAGCAGCGGCCCTCCAGCTTGGCGCCGCAGCTCCAGCAGTAGCCGTCGGAGGGCTCTGTGGGCTGCGAGCCGTGGGGGCAGGGCAGGCTCCCTTGGGGCGAGGCCTCAACGGCAGCCGGACTCGGTCCGGCGCTGGCCAGAACGCTCTCCAGCTCCTGGAGGACGGCCGCGGCCCTGGTCCGGTACCGGTCGCGGAGCTCCTGATAGTCGGACTCCGACAGGTTGCCCAGCTCGTGCTCGAAGTCCAGCTCTTTGATGGCGCGGTAGGTCGCGTCCCGCCTGGCCATGAGGTCATCTGCGGGCGAGGCGGCACCACTGGCCTCGGGGCGGAGCCGGCGGCTGGAGCTAAGCAGCGGCCAGCCGGTGATCGACAGGGCTACCAGCATCAAGAGTAGAATCGCTACGTAGGCCATAGAGCTCCCTCATTCCATCAGCAGCATGTCCTGGTCGACGCGCTCTTCGTAGACTGACAGGGAGCCGGAGACGGGCGCCGGCTCGTCCGGCCCGCGGCCGTGAGAGCGGCGCCTGGCCCAAAGCCAGACCATCCCGGATAAGATGACGGCCCCGGCGCCCACGGCCAGAAACGGGGTTGTCCAGGCCGTTAGGCTGAAGCCGCTCTTGCGGGGCAGGGCCAGGATCTGCTCCCCGTAGACGGTGACGAAGTAGTCCTTGATCTCCGACTCGCTCTTGCCGGCCGCTACCTGCCTCTCGATCTGCTCCACCAGCCCGGCGGCGACGGTGCAGGTCATGGAGTCGCGGCAGGCGGCCACGGTCAGGCCGCAGCCGCACTGGCACATCAGCCCCCTGGCAATCTTGTGGCCCTGTTCGGACTGCACCTGCCCCGCGCTCTGGTGGTCGTCCGGGTCGTCGGCGTGGGCGACTATCGACCAGGCGGGCCACATGAGGGTCGCGAATGCCAGGAAGACCAGCGGGACCAGGGCTCGCCTAAGCACGGCTGGCCTCCGCACCCGGCACGGCCAGCGGTCGCCGCACGGGAACGCGACGCTCCTCGCGGGCGTCGGGCCAGAAGGCGATGACCGTGCCCGCCACGATAAGGGTGCCACCCACCCAGATCCACATCACGAGCGGGTTGACCAGCACCTTGAACGTCGCCTTGCCGTCCTCGGTCCATCCGGCCAGGATGACGTAGAGGTCCTCGCGCGGCGTGGAGCGGATGCCGGGGTCGGTCACGGGCTCGTCCCGGCCCTGACCTTGGAAGCGCTTGCTGCTCTCGATGGTGCCTGCCGGGTGGCCGCCGCGGGACACGTCCAGGATGCCGCTGACTTTCGCGGAGTTGGCGCCCTGGGACTCTTCCAGGCCCCGGAAGGTCAGCGTGTAGCCGCCGATCTCGAAGCTCTCGCCGCTGGCCACGGTCGCTTCCACGTTCTTGCTGAAGAACTGGGAGCCGACGATGCCCAGGGCCAGCACGATGACCCCCAGGTGGACGATGGAGCCGCCGTAGCGGGGCTTGTAGCGCCAGATGAGGCGGGGTATGGCGACCAGGTAGTTGTCGCCGTGGCCGCGGTGGCGGGCGCGCACGCCCCGGTAGAACTCCAGCACGATCACGCTGGCGACGAACACAAGCGACGCGAAGGCGACGACAGCATAGATGGGACGGAGTCCGGCTGCGTAGAGAGCAACGCCGGCGATGACGCCGGTGGCTGTGGGGAGGACAAAGTTGCGCATCAGGTTCTCGGGCGAGGCTTTGCGCCAGCCGATGAGGGGACAGATGCCCATGAGAAGGATCAGGCCCAGGAAGATGGGGGCCGTGATCTGGTTGTAGAAGGGGGGCCCCACCCCCACCTTCACGCCGCGCACCGCTTCGGAGAGGAGCGGGAAGATGGTGCCCCAGAAGACGGCGAAGGCGGCGCCCAGCAGGAGCAGGTTGTTGCCCATGAATGTGGCCTCGCGAGAGACCATGGAGTCCAGTTGGTGATCGCCCCGCAGGTGGCGGAGCCGCGTCCAGAGCAGGGTCAGGGAGCCCACGAGGATGATGAAGATGAACGCCAGGAAGAGCGGGCCCACGGCGCCCATGGCGAAGGAGTGCACGGAGCTGAGGATGCCGCTGCGGGTCAGGAGCGTGCCGAACAGCGACAGGCAGTAGGTGATGATGATGAGCACCATGTTCCAGACCTTGAGCATCCCCCGCCGCTGTTGGATCATCACGGAGTGCAGGAAGGCCGTCCCGGTGAGCCAGGGCATGAAGCTGGCGTTCTCCACCGGGTCCCAGCCCCAGTAGCCGCCCC
>JACPQO010000283.1 GCA_016190405.1 Chloroflexota bacterium
CCGCTGGAGTGTCCACTCTATGAACATCGTGAACAATCTGATCCAGCAGACCCACCGCGGCCGCCCCCACCTGGTGATGAACACCGACGATGCCGCGCGGCTGGGCATCGAGGACGGCGAGGAAGTGGAGGTCTCCAACGATATGGGGGTGTTCATCGCGCCGGTGAAGCTATCGCCGTCGGTGCGGCCGGGCCAGGTGGTCTCCTACAACGGCTGGGAGCCGTACCAGTACCGTACCTGGAAGGGCGCCTCGGACCTGGAACCGGGGATGGTGAAATGGCTGCACTTCGCCGGCGGCTACGGTCACCTCCGCTACTGGCCGATCCAGTGGCAGCCGGTCCCCTTCGACCGCGGCATCAGGGTAAACGTCGCCAAGGTTGACTAATGGCCATCCGGCGGGTGGGCGCGATGGGGCGACGCCCCTGGGAGCGCTTGTGATATTATTAACAAGGATCGGGGCGGGTCTCCGAAACCCCGATGAACCTGTCGGCCAAGTTGAGCCTGTCGGTCCTGCTGGGCCTTATGGCCCTGCTGGGCGTCCTGGGTTACCTGGGATTCAGCGCCGTCTGGGAAAGCACCGACAGGACTATGCAGGAGCGTCTTGTCCTGGCCAGGCTGGTCGCCCAGGACATAGACCAGGACATCTCCCAGCGGCTTCAACAGCTTCAGCAGTTTGTCCCCGCCGTTACGGCAGAACTGGATGGCGGACGAATAGACGGAGCCCAGCCCCGCCTGGAGGAGCTGTACCGATCGGCCGGCGAGTACGCCCGAAGCGCCTTTCTCCTGGACGCCAGCGGCGATGTTGTCGCCGTCTTCCCTCCGTCTCCCGATCTCCTTGGCAAATCGCTGACCTCTCACCCCAACGCCCAGCGCTCCCTAGATCACGGAGAGGCCGCCGTTTCCGGCTCGGTCCGGGCTTCCGGCGAGGAAGCCAGCCTTATATCCCTCTCGGTGCCGGTCAAGGGGGAGTCGGGAGAGGTAGAGGGAGCGCTCGGCGTCACTATCGGGCCCGCCTCGGACTTCCTTCGCAGCCTCCTGACTCCGGTGGGCCTGGGCGATACCGGCTACGCTCAGGTGATCAACGAGAACGGCGACGTCATCGCCAGCAACCTCGCCGCCACCGAGGGCGATGCCTACCCCTTCACGGCGCACCCGGAGCGGTTTACCAGGCTAATCGAGAGCGGCGACAGGGGCGTGTGGACCTGCCATCGCTGCCACGAGCCGGAGGGCGAGCAGGGCGGCCGCCGGGAGGACGTCATGGCCTTCGCGCCTCTGACCACTACCCCCTGGGGCGTGGCCATCCGCCAGGAGAAGAGCGAGGCGTTCGCTCCCCGGAACGATCTCCAGAAGAAGTTCCTGATCTCCGGCAGCGTGGCGCTGGCCGTCGTTCTGGCCTGGGCCCTGGTGGTCGGCCAGACCCTGGCTCAGCCCCTGCGCCGGCTCACCCGTGCGTCGCGGCGCATAGCCGGGGGCGACCTCGACCACGCCATCGCGGTGGCCGGCAAGGATGAGGTGGGCCAGCTGGGCTCCGCCTTCGAGACGATGCGACACGCACTCAAGCAGTCCCGCCAGGAAGTGGAGGAACGGAGCCGGGCCGTAGCTACCCTGGAGGAGCGGGACCGCATCGCCCGCGAGATGCACGACAGTCTTTCGCAGACCCTGGGCTACGTCTGGTTGACGGCGAGCGCGAGCAAGGAGCGGCTGGAGACCGGCGACATTGCCGCCGTGCGCGAGCAACTGGAAGACGTTCGCCAGGCGGCACGCGATGCCTACGAGGACGTCCGGCAAGGGATCTGGGCGCTGCGCACGAACGGTATGCTGGAGAAAGGGCTGCTGCCCACCCTGAAGGAGTTCCTGGACCACTACAGCGCCCAGACGAAGCTACAGGTGCGGCTCACGCTGCCGCCCTCCCTGGAGATCGAGCTGAGCGAGGCCGCCCAGGTGCAGGCGCTTCGCATCATCCAGGAGGCGCTGGCCAACGTGCGCAAACACGCTCAGGCGAGCAAGGTGCTGATCGAGTTCAGCAGCCGCCGAGGCTGGGTCCACATCGCCATTGAGGACGACGGGCGCGGATTCGATGCCTCGGCGGCCTCTGCCAACGGCCAGCACTACGGACTCCAGATCATGCGGGAGCGCGCGCAGAGCGTCGGCGGCGCACTGGACGTTTTCTCGCGGGTGGGCGAGAGCACCCGGATAGTGGTCCGGCTCCCCACGTCCGGCCTCAACAAGGAGCGATGATGGAACCCATAAGGGTGCTGTTGGTGGACGACCACATCCTGTTCCGCAAGGGGCTCATCAGCCTCCTCGCCGCGGCGGAAGGAATCGATGTCATCGGCGAATGCGGCGACGGCGCCGAGGCCGTGGAGCGCGCCCGAGAGCTGATGCCGGATATCGTGCTCATGGACATCCGGATGCCGGGGATGGACGGCATCGAAGCTACCCGTCGCATCACGGAGCAGGCGCCTCACGTCAAGGTCGTCGTCCTCACGGTCTCGGACGAGGATCAGGACCTGTTCGAGGCGATCAAGGCGGGCGCCCGCGGCTATCTGCTGAAGAACCTGGAGCCGGAGGACCTGCGGCGGTTGATCCGGGCCGTGGCCGCCGGCGAAGCGGCCCTGTCGCCGGCCATGGCCGCCCGCATACTGGACGAGTACAGCGAGGCGGCCCGCCAGCCTCAGCGGGTGTCGCCGCACGGGGTGCTGACCCAGAGAGAGGAAGAGATACTGGCGCTGCTGGTGGAAGGGCTGGGCAACAAGGAGATCGCCCACCGCCTCTGCATCAGCGAGAGCACCGTCCGCAACCACCTGCACAACATCCTCTATAAGCTGCACCTGGATAACCGGGTGCAATTGGCCATCTACGCCTATCGCCAAGAGCTGGGCCATCCGGGCGGCGGACGGGGCGCGCGCTAGCCCCCGGCGCTTCTGGCCTGCTCGTTTCGTCTAGACCTCACTAGACATCCGTTTGCAGGGCTACCGTTACGGGTAGTCCTCTTTATTGCCCGCGCTTAGACCTTCACGGCGATGGCGGCCGTCCGCTGCTTTCCTAGCATTAAGGGCGGAGGTCAGCATCACATGAGGAGTCAGCGGATATTCATCCTGAGCCCCCACACGCTGCTGGCCCGCGGTGTGGAGCTGCTGTTAACGGGTCGCCCCGTCCTCCGGATCGTTGGCACGGAGACGGACATCGGCGAGGGCATAAAGCGTATCTGCCGTCTCCATCCTGATGTCGTCATCCTGGGCAACGGCGGGCAACCCTCCATCTCCCTGGAGGAGGTGTCCTCGGTGTTCGAGGCCAGCCCGGGCACCGCGGTGGTAGTCCTGCGCCCGGCGGACAATCTCCTGCACGTCTACCAGGACGACGAAGTGACCGTAGCCAATGTCGAAGACCTGGTCCAGGCGATACGCCGAGTAGGCCAGGGCAGACCGCGGCCGGCCAGGAGGTGAAGCTCATGAGTGCGTTTATGACCGCTCTGGTCTTGGTCGCCTACGGAACGGCCGCCATCGTAGGCGTGCAGATGGCCGTGGGCAGCCTGGCCCGCCTGGCCGGCTCCGCCCGTGCTACCCGCCCGGGGCAGCCGCTTATGCGGGAGTCCCTGTCGTTCGCCGGCAGCCTGGTGCTCTTGCTGGCCGGGCTGTTCCTGGTCCTGCAAGGCGCGGTGGTGTTCCTGTGGGCCTTCAGCTAAGCGCCGAGATAGGGGGTACACAATGAACCCGGAAGCCCTGATCATAGCCTTCATCTCCTTCTGGTCGGTGGCGGCGGTGGGCGTCTACCTGGCGGTGGCGGGCATCGACAACCTGCAGCGGCACTACCGCCAGCTTAGAGGCGCGGGGACCTCGGGCCAGACCTTGTTGCGTCGCTGGCTGTTCGACGCCTGGGACGCTGCTGTTGTCATGCTGGGTATGCTGCTCTTCGCGTCCGGGATCCTCTTTCTGTACATGATAGTTTACGGTTAAAGGGGTGGCAGGTCGGTGTCTGGCAGGAAGCTGGAGACCCTCCTCCTCTGGGCCCTCATCGCCGGACTGGTGCTGGCGGCCGTTGGGCTGATCGTCAACTACAGCCGCCAGCGGAACCCGGAGGTGGTAGCCAGCGCCGCCACCGACAACGATGGCTGTTTGACCTGCCACGGCGACCCCTACTACCGCCCCAAGACGAGCGATCGGCCCTGGCAGGAGCTGTACACGGACCAGGCCACCCTCGCGGCCTCGACGCACCGGTCTGTAACCTGCACCAACTGCCACCAGACCTTCGACACCGGCCAGCCGATGGAGGCGGCCTCGGCGCAAGCGCTGTGTGGCCGCTGTCACGAGCAGCAGCAGAAGCTTCAGGCGGCCAGCGTTCATTCCGACATCAAGGTCACGAGCTGCCTGTCCTGCCACAGCAAGGAGCAGTCGGGCCACGACATCCTGCCCGTTCTCTCTGCCGATTCACCTGTGTTCAGCAAGAACGTCCCCAGGACCTGCGGCGGCTGCCACTCGGACCAGCAGCTTATGGCGTCGTACGAGCTGAACCCGGAGGTCTACGACGTCTACATGGACGGGCCCCACGGGAAGGTCCTCAAATTGACGGGCGCCGACAGCGACGGCCTTAATCCGGCGACGTGTTCAGCCTGCCACGGCAGCCACGATGTCAGGGCGACGGACGACCCCAAGGCACTGGTCAGCGACGAGGACCGGCGCGGCCAGCTCTGCGGCAGGTGCCACGACGGAGCGAGCGGTAATTTCGCCGGCAGTATCACGATTCACACCCGGACCACAGCGGGGGGCACTCCTTCCGCCTTCTACGGCGAGCGGTTCTTCTTCATCCTCACCGCGTCTGTGGCCACCCTGGGCATCCTCATCGTGGTCTTGGCGGGGTTCGGCTGGCTGTTCCGGCGGGCGGCCCGGGCAGGCGCTCCCAGTGGCCTGGCGTTCTCCGTGTCGCCGGGCGGCGCGGAGGGCGCGGCCATTCTCGGCGTGTGGCCCGGCAGCGCCTCCCTGCCCGCCCCGGGTCCGAGCGCGGCCAGGGTGCCGCTGCACGCCGCCGAGGCGATCACAAGCGGGCCGCAGGAAGTTGAGCGGTTTGACGTTCACCAGCGCCTGCAGCATTTCGTGATGATGGCCAGCTTCCTGGTGCTGGCCTTTACCGGCCTCCCTCAAAAGTTCCCGGACTGGGAGATAAGCCAGTGGCTGATAGGCATGTGGGGCGGGCTGGACTCCGCGCGCGCCATCCACCGCTTTGCCGGGCTGGTCATGGTGACCGATTCCGTTTACCACATCGGGTACGTGGCCTTGAACATGCTGTTGCTCAGAAGGCAGCCGTCCATCGCCATGCTCCCTACGCCCAAGGATGTAACGGACTTCCTCCAGGACCTGCGCTACTGGTTTGGGCGGTCAACGGAGAAGCCCAAGTTCGGCCGCTTCAGCTACCTGGAGAAGTTTGACTACTGGGCCATCTTCTGGGGCATGCCGGTCATGGCCCTTTCCGGTCTCACCTTGATGTTCGCGGTGCTGGTGTCCCAGGTTCTGCCGGGCGACGTGATCCAGATAGCATTCGTGGCCCACAGCGACGAGGCGCTGTTGGCCGTGCTCTGGATATTCCTGGTCCACCTCTTCTTCGTCCACATCAACCCCCGCTTTTTCCCGCTCAACCGCGCTATCTTCACGGGCAGGATGCCGCGGCATGTCTACGCCGAGGAGCATCCCCTGGAGCTGGCCGAGATAGAGCAACGCCGCAGCCGCGGGAGCTAGAGGCTCCCTTCAACGCGCGGAAGATTCCTTCCGTGCGGGAGCTAAGCGGACGTACCAGGCCCATACTATAATGAATTTGACGCTGCACCTTTCGGGGCGTCGGCGGGGAGGCGATGAGCAGTGCGTGTCATGGGCCGGCTGAGCCTGCAATACAGGATCGTGGGCGGGGTCCTCCTGGGTCTGGCGATCCTCTTTTCCTTCTTGGGCTTCCTGGCGGTACGTACTATCAGCAAAGCCAAGGATGTTGCCCTGGAGGAGCGCTTGCAGCTATCGGAGACTGTCGCTCAGTCGGTCGACGCCCTGCTGGTGCACACTGCCCAGCAGCTTGAGAGGACAGCCCGGTACGTGGAGGCCAACTCGGACAGGCCTGAGAAGGAGCAGGTGGAGGAGATACATGACCTGTTGGGGGAGTTCGAATGGATTGTGCGGCTGAGCCCCCAGGGGGAAGTGATGTGGCAGGTGCCAGCGGCGAGCGAGGGGTCTGGCTGGCCGTTCGCTGGCGACGAGGCGGTACTCTCAGCCCTGAGACAGCCAGGCACGAGCATCGTTCAGTCCAACATCAGGATGCAAGAGCATCCACATTTGGCCATCGTGATCACCCCCATCGATGACGAGCAGAGCCAGCCCGCGGGTTTTCTGGCCGGCGAACTACAACCAGCGTACGCGGAGGTGAGCCTGATATCCCTGCCGAAGAGCGAGAACTCAACGCGCGCCGAAGTGGTCGATGCCGAGGGATACATAGTGGCCCACTCCGGCGAGGGAGAGCCCTACGAAGTGGACGAGCACGTCGACATCCTGGGGCCCCTCATCGCCGACAATAGGGCGGGCACCGCCATTCACCATGTCGAGGGCGGACCGGACCACGTGGTGGCCTTCCAGCCCTTTGGTTCGTTGCCCGGCGGCGTGGTCATAGAGCAGACGGAAGATGAGGCGCTGGCCATTCCCCAGGACATGCAGCGGACCATGCTGATCTACGGACTGGGGGCCCTGATCGTCGCTTCCGGCGCCGCCTGGTTCCACGCCCACACGGTGGTGAGGCCGATCCGCCACCTGGCGGACGATGCCGCCCGCATGGCCTCCGGCGACCTGGAGAGGCCGATCACCGCCACCAGGGAGGACGAGATCGGGGTGTTGTCCCGCCGCTTCGACGAGATGCGCGTCAAGCTCCGGGCCTCCCTGGAGGAGAGCGCCCGCTGGGCGGAGGAGCTGGAGGACCGCGTGCGCCAGCGCACGCGCGAGGTTGAGGAGCGGAACCGGGAATTGGACTCCCTCAACCAGGTCCGCCGCCAACTCCTGGCCAAGACCATCTCTGCCCAGGAGGAGGAGCGGAAGCGGCTGGCCCGCGAGCTGCACGATGACTCGGCTCAGACTCTGACCGCCGTCCTCATGACCCTGAAGACGGCAGAGGACGCACTGGCGTCATCTCCCGCTCAAGCCCAGAAGGCGCTGGCCAAGGGCAGCTCCCAGGTGGACATGGCCCTGCGAGAGATCCGGAAGGCGATCCTGGACCTGCGGCCCAGCGCCCTGGACGACCTGGGCCTGGCCTCGGCGGCGCGCTGGTTCGCCGATGAACATCTGCGACCGCTGGGGGTCAAGGTCTCGCTGGGGATCAGCGGCGACGAAGGACTGGCCAGCGGCCCGGTGGCCACAGCCGTCTTCCGAATCGTCCAGGAGGCCGTCAGCAACATCGCCAAGCATTCACAGGCCAAGAACGCCAAGATCAGCCTTGACTTCCGCGAGTCCGAGGTGCTGGTGCTTGTGGATGACGACGGCCGCGGCTTTGATCTGCGCAGCCTGGAGCAACCGAGGGACGACGGCCGCGGGCTCGGCCTCCTGGGGATGCGCGAACGGGCCGAGCTGTTCGGCGGCACGGTGGAGATCGAATCCAGCCCCCAGAAGGGAACGCGCATTCGCGTCCGCGTACCTTTCGAGTAAAGTAAGAAGAGTGAAGAAGATCCGGGTGCTCATAGCGGACGACCACACCCTGGTGCGGGAGGGGCTGCGCGCCCTCCTGGAAGGGCAGGGCGATTTCGAGGTGATCGCCGAGGCCTCCAACGGGCACGAGGCTGTAGACCGGGCCCTGGCGATGCGGCCGGACGTGGTGCTCATGGACATCGGCATGCCGGTGCTGGACGGCCTGGAGGCGACCCGCCGTATCGTCAAGGCGAGCCCCGCCATTCGGGTCCTCGTCCTCACGGTGCACGAAACGGATGACTACTTCTTCCGGGTCCTGGAGGCGGGGGCGCAGGGCTTTCTGGTCAAGGACGCGGCCTCCACGGAGCTGGTAGCGGCGGTGAGAGCGGTGCACCAAGGGGGGATGTTCCTCCATCCGCCCCTGGCCAAGCGGCTGGTGGAGGACTACCTGGACCGGGTGAGCACCGGCGAGGAGCGCAGCACCTACGAAGCGCTGACGGCGCGGGAGCGGGAGATCCTCCAGTTGATCGGCGAGGGCTACACCAACCAGGAGATCGCCTCCCGCTTGCTGCTGAGCATCAACACCGTGCAGACTCACCGCAGCCGCATCATGGACAAGCTCAATCTGCATAGCCGCGCCGAGCTCATGAAGTACGCCGTGAGGATGGGCCTTATCAGAGGACCTACTCTGTAAGTACTAGTTCCGCCGTCCCCCTGTAGCGATTCGGCAAGAAAGGGCACTACGAAAAGTAGTGCCCTTTCCCTTGCCTTCTCACCTGTTCCTGCGATGGCCTTACCGGCCAGCTCGCTACGATCAAAGCAGAGATGAAGGGAGTAAGGGGAGAAGCGATGCCCCGACCTGTCAGGACGCGGGAAGGGATGTTCCTTCTGGCGGGCGTTCTGGCGACAGCTGGCCTGCTGTTAGTGATTGCCGGCGGCCCCATCGGCTTCATCGCGATTCTGCTCGTCGCTTCGGCCGCTGTGCTGGCGGCGGGGCTGGCGCGCGAGATTCTGGCCTTCCTGAGTCCGGGGACGGAGGGTTCGCGCCGCCACAGGGTGGGCGTGGAAGAAAGCGCCAATCCCGACGCTCGCCCTGATAGGGAAGACGTTCACTTGGCCAAGTGAGATGGCGACTGAGAACGGCGAGGACGTGATGGGCCGGAAGGACGAACTGCCTGACCGGACGCCAGGAAACGGCCACAGAATGGGCCGCCGCGGCGCCTTGCGGCTTCTCGGACTGGGCACCCTGGGCCTTATGCCGCTGCCCCTGCTGCCCTCGCTGCTGCGAAGTGTGGCCGGCCAGGGGCAGGTGCGATCACAGGGCGCTGTGGCCCGCGCGCCCAGCGGCCGCATCCGCCAGTGGGTGATGATCATCGACCTGCGCTACTGCGACGGCTGCCAGGGGGTGGACAAACCGCCGCAGTGCACGGCGGCCTGCATCGAGGGCCACTTCGCGCCGGAGCCCATGCAGTGGATTGAGGTGTACGAGGGAGAGCTGCCCGGCGGCGGCACCCAGTTCATCCCGACGCCCTGCCAGCAGTGCCAGAACCCGCCCTGCGTCAACGTTTGCCCGGTGGGCGCCACCTTTTCCACCCCCGAGGGGACAGTGCTCATCGATCAGGACCGCTGCATCGGCTGCCGCATCTGCATGGCGGCTTGCCCCTATGACCGGCGCTTCTTCAACTGGGGACAGGCGCCGGTGCCACCGGAGGCACTCCTGGCTGACTACTCGATAGAGCACCAGGTGCCGGCCAGGAAGGGCACCGTGATGAAGTGCGACTTCTGCCCGGACATGGCGCGCGCCGGGACCCTTCCCTACTGCGTGCAGGCCTGTCC
>JACPQO010000029.1 GCA_016190405.1 Chloroflexota bacterium
GGTATCGTCGGTCTCTCCCGACTGGCTCACCGACACCAGCAGGGTGGCGGGGCCGACCAGCGGGTCCCGGGAGCGCAGCTCCGCGGCGTTGTGCACCTCCCCCGGTATGACGGCTAGGCGCTCCACATAGGAGCGCCCCACCATGGCCGCGTGCAGGCTGGTGCCCATGCCGACCAGCACGACCCGTTTGATCCGGCGGATCTGCGAGCGGCCGAGCGTGAGCTCGTCCAGGGCTACCTTCGACTCGGCGAACAGAGCACGGCCGCGGATGGTGTCCAGGATCGCCTGCGGCTGCTCGGCGATCTCCTTGAGCATGAAGTGCTTGTAGTTCCCCTTGGCCGCCGACACCGGATCGTACGGGACCTCCTGGGGCTGCTTCTCCAGACTATGGCCGCCCTTGCTGTAGGAGACGACGCCGGCCGTCACCCTGGCGATCTCCCCATCCTCCAGGAACACCACCCGCCTGGTGTGGGGCAGGAGGGCCGGCAGATCGCTGGCCAGGTAGTTCTCCCCCTGTCCGTAACCCACCACCACGCCGCCGGCGTTGCCCACGCGCGCCGCCACCACTGTCCCCGGCTCGGCGGCGCTCATGGCCAGAATGGCGTGAGCGCCGGCCAGCTCCTCGATGGCGCGGCTCAGGGCCGCCTCCAGCGGGCTCCCATCCCGCAGGTGCTCCTCGAGGAGATGGGGGATAACCTCCGTGTCCGTCTCCGAAGAGAATCGATGGCCAGCCGCCAGCAGGCGCTGTTTGATCTCCTGGAAGTTCTCCACGATCCCGTTGTGGATCACGACCACGCTGGCGGTGCAGTCGGTATGCGGGTGGGCGTTGAAGTCGCTGGGCCTTCCGTGCGTCGCCCAGCGGGTGTGGCCGATGCCCTGTCGCCCCTTGGGCCAGCGCCCGGACAGGTCGGAGGCCAGCGATTCCAGCTTCCCCGCCCTTTTGTGTATGGTCAGGCCGCCGTTCTCCACCAGGACCGCGATGCCGGCGCTATCGTAGCCCCGGTACTCCAGCCGTCTGAGGCCGTCGATGAGGATGGGGGCAGCCTGCTGCCCGCCTACGTAGCCTATGATCCCGCACATGCAACAACCCCCAGACCAGCGCGTTCTTGTCTTACTAACGCCTGCGGAGGGCCGTGGTTACGGCCACCGACCGGTGTCAGGCCTGCCGGCCCGGCGGCGATGCCAGGGCGGCGGCGATTTCCCGCAGGCGCTCCACGACGACTTCCACGGCCGAGTCGGGCGTAGAGGCGCCGGCCGTCACCCCCACCCGCTGGCAGCCGCGGAACCACTCAGGGACCAGCTCGGCGGCCGACTCCACGTGATAGGCGGTGACGCCCTCTTGCTGGCAGGCCTCCAGCAGGTGGCGCGTGTTGGCGCTGTTCCTGCCGCCCACCACCAGCATCAGGTCCACTTCCTGCGCCAGCTCCCGGGCCGCCGCCTGCTGGCCGGACGTCACGTCGCACAGGGAGTTCACCACCCTCAGCTCGCCGATCTCCGCCAGCCGTTCCTGGATCAGCTTCGATACGAAGGCCGCGAACCTTTCCGGGCTCTGGGTGGTCTGCGAGATGACCGCCATCTTCGCGGGCAGCGCCTCCGGCAGCGGGTCTCCATCGGCCAGAGCGATAGCCCTGCCGCCGGCCCACCCCATCACTCCCTTGACCTCGCGATGCTCCGGGTCCCCGAAGACCAGGACCGTGAAGCCCGCCTCGGCCATCTTACGGGCCCAGCGCTGAGAGCGGGTGACGATGGGGCACGTCGTGTCGATGATCTCGGCGCCGCTGGCCTGCACCTGCTGCAACACCTCCGGTCCCACGCCGTGGGCGGTGATCGCCACCGGCAGGGAGTCGGTCTGGCCGGGCTCCAGGCCCGTCCGGACCCCCTTCTCCTCCAGCTCTCTGACTACCTGAGGATTGTGCACGATGGGCCCCACGCTGGCGATCTGGCCCCGCTCAGCCGCCGCCTTCTCCATAATGTCGATGGCCCTGCGAACCCCCCAGCAGAACCCCATATCCTTGGCCAGCAGGATCTCCATCCTTACTTGTCTCTCTCTCTAGTGGCGGCGGCCGCCTGGGCCGATGCCTCCAAGTACTCGCCGCGGTACGCCGGCGGCAGCAGGGCGGCAATGCGACGCATTATCTCTTCGGTTCCCGCCTCCACCTGCTGTTTGTCCATGCGTTTGGCCTGAGGCAGGCGAAACGGCTGCCCGATCGCCACACGCACATGGGTCCGCCGGAAGAAGTCCCTTGGCAGCTTCATGCCTTCGGTGCCCCAAATCGCCACCGGCAGCACCGGAGCCCCCGACCTCAGGGCCAGCAGCGCCGTCCCAGGTTCGCCTCGCTTAAGCCCCAGGCCGCCGCTGCGCGTCCCCTCCGGGAACATGCCCAGGACGTGGCCACGGCGCAGGGCCTCCTGCGACCTCCTTAGCGCTCGCAGGTCTGCCTCGAACCGGCGCACCGGGATGCAGCCGAACATGCGGTATAGAAGCCCGGCCACCGGGATGTCGAACAGCTCCTGCTTGGCCATCCATACGACCCGACGCGGCATCAAGAACGTCAGGATCGGAGGGTCCGCCAGGTTCAAGTGATTGCTGGCCAGGACCAACGCGCCCCGCCGCGGGACGTTCTGCAGCCCTTGCACGTCGTGCCGGATCACCAGCGTGACGACCAGGCGCACCCAGGTCTGGACGTTCAGCCAGTAGAAAAAGGTCTGAAGCCGGTCCTTCACGACGATGCCTCCACCAGCTCCAGCACTTTCTGCACCACCTGGTCCAGCGTCAGGTCGTTGCTATTGACGATGACGGCGTCCGGCGCCGCCCGCAGCGGCGATAGCGGCCGCCGGGAGTCGATCCGATCACGCCGGCGCAGGTCATCGAGGACGCTCTCCGTGGTCACATCCTGCCCCAGGGCCGAAAGCTCTTCGTAGCGGCGGCGCGCCCTCTCCTCCACCGAGGCGTCCAGGTACACCTTCAGGTCGGCGTTCGGCAGCACCACCGTCCCGATGTCGCGGCCGGCCATCACCACCGGCCGCCGGCCGGCCAGCTCCCGCTGCGCCCGCACCAGCGCCTCGCGCACCCCCGCCACGCGGGATACCAGCGATACGGCCGATTCGACCTCGGGGTGCCGTAGTTTGCCGGTCACATCTTCGCCGTCCACGGTAATCGTGCACGCCTCTATGGAGCCGGGCGCCGGTGGACCGACGTCGATCCGCACCGAAGCCGCCAACTGGCTGAGGGCCTCCTCGTCGCTGAGGTCGATGCCACGGTGCAGGGTTGTCCAGGTGAAGGCCCGGTACATGGCGCCCGTGTCCAGAAAGGGATAACCGAGCTTAGCCGCCACTTGCCGCCCGACGGTGCTCTTGCCCGCCGCCGCCGGCCCATCGATAGCGATGACTCGGGGAACCGCGCTTCTTCGCCGCGAAGGCTCGCCTTTCCTTGCGCTGGCAGCCGTCGCTGCTTCGCCCATCTACTCGATTATAGGTGACCCTTATCCTTGCCAGCAAGGCGCCGGCCCGTCTCGTAGCCGGCGGCGAAGACTAGGGCGGCGGCGGGCGCCACCGCCGCCAGAAGGGCCAGCCACCCGTAGGAGCGCCCGCCGCCGTCCGGCGAGGGCGGCCCCTGGCCCGCCGCCGCCCGCACGTTTGCCAGATCTCGAGGCGCTGACGCGGCGGCGAACGCTGCCAGTGCGGTGGCGGCCGGCGTGTGCGGCGGACTCGCGGAAGGCTCGACCGGGGTCGTATCGCCCGATGGCAATGCCGCGGCCGCCGCCGGCGGCCCGGCGCGGAAGAAGCTGAGCGCATCGAAGTGCACGGTGACGGGGGCCGCTGAGGCCGGCCGCAGCATCAGCCTGACCCGGGCGCTGCGCGCCTCGGCGGGCGCCTGCACCGGCCCCGTCGTGAGTGAGCGGAAGTCGGGGTCATCGGTTGCCAGCGTTTCCGTCGAGCCCACCGAGCCCATGGCCTCTCCGCTGCCATCGTCGCTCTCGTACCACGACAGGCGCAGGAAA
>JACPQO010000033.1 GCA_016190405.1 Chloroflexota bacterium
GCTCAGATCATCACCTTCGGCACCCTGGGGGCCAAGGCATCGCTTCGCGACGTCGGGCGCGCTCTGGGCATGACCTACGCCGACGTGGACCGGGTGGTGCGGCTGGTGCCCAGCATGCCGGCCTCCTTCGGAGTCATGACCATCGAGAAGGCGCTCCAGGAGGGGGCCGAGCTGAGCCAGACGTACGAAGCGGACCCCAAGATCGCCAAGCTCATCGATACGGCGCGGGCCCTGGAGGGGGTAGCGCGTCACGCCAGCACCCACGCCGCGGGGGTGGTCATCGCCCCGGAGCCGCTGGTGAACTTCGTGCCCCTGCAACGTCCGTCGTCGGGAGACGAAGGCGGCCTGCCCACCACCCAGTACGCCATGAACGATGTGGCGGAGCTGGGGCTGCTCAAGATGGACTTCCTGGGGCTGACCAACCTGACCATCCTGGACACCGCCGTGCGGGTGATCCGCGAAGCCCGGGGCCAGGAGGTCGATCTCTCGGCGCTACCGGACGGCGACCCCAAGAGCTACGACATGCTGGCCCGCGGGGAGACGTTCGGCGTGTTCCAGTTGGAGTCGGGCGGCATGAGGCGCTACGTCCAGGAGCTGAAGCCGACCTCGGTCAAGGACCTGGCGGCGATGGTGGCGCTGTACCGGCCGGGGCCCATGCAGCATATCCCCACCTATATCCGGGCCAAGCACGGGCTGGAGGCGATCCACTACCCACACGCGGACCTGGCCGAGATCCTGGACGAGACGTACGGGGTCATCGTCTACCAGGACCAGGTGCTGCTCATCGCGCAGCGGTTCGCCGGCTACTCCCTGGGCCAAGCGGACGTGATGCGCAAGGCGATGGGCAAGAAGGTCCGCTCCATCATGCGGGCGGAGGAGAAGCGGTTCCTGGGAGGGGCCCTGAAGAAGGGATATGGCCAGGCCGAGGCGAAAGCGATCTTCGACCTCATCGAGCCTTTCGCGGGGTATGCTTTCAATAAGGCGCACGCCGTCTCCTACGGGACCATCGCTTATCAGACCGCGTACCTGAAGGCGAACTACCCCGACGAGTACATGACGGCCGTGTTCATGATGGCCGGGAACCACCCGGCGGGAGCCGCCGAGCGGGTGGCCGAGGCCTACGCCGAGTGCGTGCGGCTGGGCATCCGGGTGCTGCCGCCGGACGTGAACCACAGCGGCGTCAACTTCGCGCTGGAGGGCCAGCCAGGCGGGACGAAGGCGATCCGCTTCGGGCTGGCCAACGTCAAGAACGTGGGCGAAGGCCTGGCGGAAGGCATCATCGAGGCCCGCGAGGCAGGAGGCCCGTTCACCGCCTTGGAGGAGTTCTTCGAGCGGGTGAACGGTCGGCACCTGAACAAGCGGGCGCTGGAGAGCCTGGCCAAGGCCGGCGCCTTCGACGCCCTGGCCGAGCGGGGCGCGCTGCTGGCCAGCCTGGACCGGCTCATCGCCTACGGGCAGCGCGTCCAAAAGCAGCGGGAGTCGGGGCAGGCGTCGCTGTTTGATGCGGCAGGAGCCGGTGGGAGCCTGATGGGCGGGATCGAGCTGGAGAGGACGCGCGAGACGGCGCAGCGACAGAAGCTCGCCTGGGAGAAGGAGCTGCTGGGGATATACGTATCGGAGCACCCCTTCGCGCGGGCGGCCGAGGAGCTACGCCCGCACCTGAGCTGCGGCCTCATCGAGGTCAGCGCCGACCTGGCCAACCGCGACCTGCTGGTGGGCGGGATAGTAACGGGCATGCGCTCGCTGACGACGCGGGACGGCCGCTCGTTCCTGGCGGCGGAGCTGGAGGACCTGACGGGGAGCCTGGAGGTGACCGTCTGGCCCGAGACGCTGGAGCAGACGCGCGACCTGTGGGAGCGCGGCAACCTGGTGGTGGCCAGCGTGCGCGTGCGGGCCCGAGACGAGCGGCTCCAGGTGTCGGTGCAGAAGGCGGTGGTGTACGGGGAGGGGGAGTTCGATCCGAAGGTGGTGGCGGTGGAGAGCGGGGGGAACGGGTGGCGCAAGGGAGGAACGAGAAAGGAAGGAACAAGGAACAAGGAACAAGGAACAAGGCCCCTCCCCCCACCAGCAGCCGAACCTCGGACTCCAAGCCCCGAACCTCGAACCCTCGACGGCCCCCTGCGCGTCGTGCTGGAGGAGACGGAGGACCAGGAAGGTGATCAGGAGCGGCTGCGGGCGCTGGTTAACGCCCTGCGCGACTTCTCGGGCGAGGACGAGGTGCGGCTATCGGTCCGGCAGCGGGACGGCGAGGAGGTGGAGCTGGAGCTGCCGCGGGCGCGGCAGTGCCCGGAGCTGGCCCAGCGGCTGGGGGAGATCGTGGGGGACTGGGGGCGGGTTTGGGCGTAGAGATCGCAAAAGGAGGTCTGCCATGGAGCTAGGACTCTCACGAGAAGAGCTTCTGGAGGAGTGGAACAAGGCGGCCCAGTCAGCGACCCCTGAGGGCCAAGCCACCGCGAGAGCCGCTCTGAAGGCGGGCGATAAAGTGCCCACCATGAAGGGTGAGGGACCTCTCGATGATTTGCAGCTCACGATAGTATCGTTCGTGAACAATGTGGTTAGGCTCAACAACCGACGGATGCAGGAACAACTCAAAAAGGCTGGCCTCAAGCTCGATAATTGACGAGATGGCTTGACAATTACACGGAACCGTGTAATACTTAGGACAAATGTTTGAACAAGGCGCGCTGCTAACGCGGACGGACCTGGCCGTTGGACGGGACGCCCTTGAGCAGGGCTCCACGGGTCCGTCGTACACAATCTACTGCGTTGACGCCTTCGAATGGCTGGCAAAGGCATCGCCCGACTCCGTCCACGCCGTTGTGACCGACCCACCCTATGGACTTGTTGAGTACACGGAAAAGGAGCTAACCAAGCTGAAGAACGGCCGGGGTGGCGTGTGGCGAATTCCACCGTCGTTTGACGGCCACAAGCGCCGGCCCCTCCCACGCTTCACGGTGCTAACCGATGAGAACAAGCTCGAACTGCGAATCTTCTTTGAACGCTTTGCAAAAGGCCTGATCAGGGCGCTGGTGCCAGGAGGGCACGTCTTCATTGCCACAAACCCTCTCGTTTCCCATCTCGTCTACCAGCCCCTCATCTCGGCGGGCTTCGAGAAGCGAGGAGAGGTCATCCGGGTGGTCAGCACTCTGAGGGGTGGGGACAGACCGAAGAACGCTCATCGTGATTTCCCTGAGGTCTCTGTGATGCCCCGATCGTGTTGGGAGCCTTGGGGACTCTTTCGCAAGCCGTGTGCAGGACGCGTTCAGGATAACCTGCGCAAGTGGAAGACGGGAGCACTTCGGCGACCATCGCCAGCCGAGCCCTTCAAGGACTTAATCGAATCGCCGCCTGCCCGGGGACTTGAGCGCGCTCTGGCAGCACATCCGTCTCTAAAGCCCCAGCACTTCCTTAGACAGATCGTCCGGGCTTCGCTCCCGTTGGGTGAGGGGACGATACTGGACCCCTTCATGGGGTCGGGGTCGACTATTGCGGCCGCGACCGCATGTGGTCTGACCAGCATCGGCCTCGAGGTAAATCCTGAGTACTTCCGAATGGCCGCTTCAGCCATCCCCCGGTTGGCGGCATTGGCAGTGGGTAACGACAGATCGAATGGCTCGGCCAGAGGACTTTGATCCCAGCGTTCCGCTTCCTGCCGGCCTGACTCTCACGGCTGTCCGTAGGGCCATCGAATACGTCGAGCGAGAGCTGACCGACCTGGTTGACATCTACCTCGAACAGGCAAACGTCTTCAGCGGTCTTGTCGGGATATATGGGGCCAAAGCCTTAGACGCCCACAGTGTGTACGAGAAGAGTCGCCACCTAGACATGGCGCAGCAGCGCTTCCCGGACCTCCGCAGGAAGGGGAGCGGGACTCATCCTTCTCCCAGCGAATGTCTTGAGTCTAAGGGCAGTAAGCGGCCCTGGGCATTGCAGTCCCACTACGACCATCCCGGCTGGTACATCATCTGGCGTTATCTGGTCGACCCTACTACGTCCCTTGAAACCGGCAAGCCGGTTGTCATCTGGCGGGTGGACGTAGTCTTTCTGGAGAAGGATGACTGGAAATACGAGGGGAGCACCGCTGGGATTGGCGGAGGCGGAAGGACCCATACGTTTGGCCTCAAGTACCCCGCTCAAAAGCTGAAGGGCAAGGCCGTCTACCATCGCCGCGACGTTAAGCTGGCGGGTGGCAAGGCGGTTCCTGCGAACGGCGATTAGAGGCTAGCCCCTCTACCTCCTCGCCCCCTCCGCGCGCAGCAGCGCCGCCTTCATCTCCAGGCCGCCGCCGTAGCCGTGCAGCGAGCCGTCGCTGGCCACCACGCGGTGGCAGGGGACGACCAGCGGCAGCGGGTTCGTCGCCATGACCCGCCCCACGGCGCGCGCGCCGCGCAGGCTGCCCACCTTCGCGGCCAGCCAGCCGTAGCTGCGGGTCTCGCCGGCCGGGATGCGCATCGCCTCCTCCAACACGGCGCGCCGGAAGCCGGACACGCCGTCCCAGTCGATCGCGAGGTCGGCCTGCCGTCCCGCGGCCAGGTCGCGGACCTGCCGGGGCAGGTCGCCCGCCTCCGCCTCAGACGCGGGTTCGGCGGCCCCGAGCTCCAGCACCTCGCGCAGAGCCTCGTCGCGGCTGGGCCGCGGCAGGGTGGTGGCGCGCAGGCCGCGCGGCGAGACCACCAGTCCCACCCAGCCGGCATCCGTTTCGCATAGGTGGAACTTCAGCGGTGTTGTCATGGCGGCCTCCTTGCCTATGATCGAACGGTTGTACTGTTGCGGGCATTATAGCACCGGTCTGGCCCCTGGAACAGAGCGGCGATAAGATGGGGCTCGAACCCCGATGCGATACTTGATCGTGGCGGCGTGCGTCCTTCTGCTGACGGCCTGCGGCGGCGGCTCGGCGTCCGGGCCCGAGGAGTCGCCGCAGCTGATCGTGCTCCCGTTCCAGACCACATCGCCTGCAGCTTCGAGGACGGCGACGCCCAGCGCCACGCCCAGCTCGACGCCCTCGCCCACAGCGACGGCGGCCCCGACGCTCGATGTCTCCGGCAGCTTCCCGCAGCAGGGCGGCTTCCTGCTGGTGCGCCTGCTGAACCCGCCGGCGGGCCTGAATGAGGCCACCCTCTACTTCGCCGGCGCCTCTTACTCGATGCTGCCGGAGGGCGAGCACTGGTACGCCGTCGTCGGCCTGGCGACGGACTTCGCGCCGGGGGACTACACGGTGGACATAGCGGCGCCCCTGGCCGATCTGGCTTCGGCCAGCGTAACCATCGCGCCCGGCGGCTTCCAGTACGAGTCGTTGGAGCTGCCGCCGTCGAGCATCGACCTGCTGGCGGACACGGTGGCGGTGGAGGCGGAGAGGCAGACGCTGGCGCAGGTGTATGCGGGGTTCACGCCGCAGAGGCTCTGGTCCGGCGCCTGGCTCATCCCGGCGGCGGGGGCCATCACCGACCCCTTCGGCCTACAGCGGTCGATAAACGGTGGCCCCTATTACCCGCACTCGGGGACGGACATCGCGGCGGAGAAGGGGACGCCGGTGGTGGCGGCGGCGGCGGGCACGGTTGCGCTGGCCAGGGCCCTGTACCTGTACGGGAATGCGGTCGTCATCGACCACGGGGCGGGCGTCTTCACCGCCTACAACCATATGGACAGCATCGCCGTGAGCGAGGGCCAAACGGTGGCCGCCGGCGACGTGCTCGGCTATATGGGCGAGACGGGGTTCGTTAACGGCCCGCACCTGCACTGGGAGGCGATAGTCCGCGGCGTGCGGATCGACCCCACGTTGTGGACATACGGCCCGGTGGAGCCGTAGCAGGCCGGAGGTTGGAGGTTGGAGGTTGGAGGTTGGAGGTTGGACCCCCTGCCACCCCGCTGTTTGGCCGCAGATTGACGCAGATGGGCGCAGATCAAATGCCCCGCGCCACCTATGTTCGGGGCTGGGTTGGGAGGTCAATCTGTGATCCATCTGTGTCTATCCGTTGCCCATCAATCCATCTCGCCCAGTTCATGCAGTACCAGGGCGGCGGCGACGATGCCCGCCGTCTCCGAGCGCAGGATGCGAGGCCCCAGCGAGACGAGGGCGGCGCCATGCCGGCGGGCCAGCTCCACCTCTTCCGGCTCGAAGCCCCCCTCAGGCCCGATGAACAGGCTGACCGTTCGGGGCGGTGAGCTGAGGCCCCGGAGGTAGGCGCCAAGGCCAGGCAGGGGCGGTTCGCGAACCGCCCCTACGGCCCCGCCCTCCCACGGGACAATTCGAAGGCCGGGGGAGGAGGCCAGCGCCTGGGCCAGCGGCAGTGGGGCATCGACCGCCGGCACCCGGCCGCGGCCGCACTGCTCGGCGGCCTCGGTGACGATGCGACGCCAGCGTTCGGCCCGCCCGGGCTCGCCCTTCGCTCCGTCAGCTTCGCTCAGGACAGGCTCGTCCGGACGCACCTGGGAGCGGGCGCTGATCACGGGGACGAAGCGGCAAACGCCAATCTCCGTGCCCTTCTCCAGGACCAGGTCGAAGCGGTTGACTCTGATCAGCGACTGGTAGAGCGCAAGCTCTACGGCCGGCTCCGGCGGGGCTTCCAGCTCGCCAACGACGACGCCGGTCACGCTGTTGGCCGACACGCCCGTTAACTGGACTTCGTACTCGCGCGGGCGGCCTTCGGCCAGGACGATGCGGTCGCCGCGCTTGAGGCGGAGGACGCGGCCCAAGCGGTGGGCCATATGGGGGCCCAGCGTGACGTTGCGGGCGCGGACGGTGCCGGTCGGGACGAAGAAGCGTCGCACGGGATAAGGGTCAGGGGTCACGAGGCAAGGGTCAAGGGTCAGGGGTCAGGGGTCAAGGGAGTGGGCGTGGCGTCTCGCCGACTCCTGCTTTCTGGGAATACCCACACCCCACCATGAATGGTGGGGCATCAGTCCGTTCCGATGCCGCAGTTTTCGGGCTGCGGTGAGGCTTCCGCCTTCAAAGCACGAAGAAACGGAACGCCACGGTGCCAGGAGCACCCGGGCCAGGGCGAAGGGGGCCAACGGCACGCAAGCCGCGGATGTCAATCCGCGGTGGGAACCACTCCCCTCTTGCGCGCCACCGTCGCCCGCCAGACGCCGTCCGCCAGCACGCGGTCGGCGGCCAGGCCGGCGTCCTCGAAGGCGCGCCGTAGCCCGTCCACGGCGTCGTCCAGGAAGCCGCTGGCTACCAGACAGCCCCCGGGCGCTAGGGCGCCGGCGAAGGCGGGGGCCAGCCGCTCGATGGTGAGGCCGCTGATGTTGGCCACGATGAGGTCGAATGTAGGGGCGGTTCGCGAACCGCCCCTGCTGTCCAGGGTGCCCTCGCGGACCTCGATCTGGGTGGCGACGCCGTTGGCCACGGCGTTCTGGCGGGCGGCCCTGACGGCCAGGGGGTCGACGTCCAGGGCCAGGACGGAGCCTGCTCCCAGCTTGGCGGCGGCGATGGCC
>JACPQO010000031.1 GCA_016190405.1 Chloroflexota bacterium
CCCTTCGACTCCGCTCAGGGTTCGCTGGCGCCGGGTGAGGGCCCTTCGACAAGCTCAGGGCGAACGGAAACCGCCGGCTGAGGGCGATGGAATCGAGGACGCGCTGGTCTAGGGGCATGCCATGCTCAGAATACCAACGCCCGGCGCCAAGACAAAGTGTAGAATAGCGTCAGGTGCCGCCTCATGCTTTTTCCCACGACCGCACGTTAAAACGTGCGGCATGAGGAGACTATCGATGCCGCAGCCGCAGTAGGGGCAGGTTTCAAACCTGCCCCTACTGCTCTTGTCACCCAAAGGCATAGATAAAAGCGAACGCCATCTCATATGCATAGTACAATGCCAGGCGTACTGGAGGCAGCAATGAGGATCCGCTACGACCCGGGCGTGGACATCCTGTATATCCGCCTGCGAGAGGGCCCTATCGAAGAAAGCGACGAGATAACGTCTGAGATCATTGCCGACTACGGCAAAGACGGGAAGCTGATGGGCATCGAGATACTCGATGCATCCGAGGTCCTGGGCGGCCGGGAGATGCGCGTGGAGCTGGCCGTGGCGGAGGGCAAGGGATAGCCGCGGCCGCTACAACAGCCGCAGGGACACGTACGTCGAAATCACGGCAAGCGCCGAGCCGAGGGCGGTGACCACGCCCTTGACCCAGAGCGACCAGCTCCGATAGCGCCACATTAGGAACAGCCCCAGGGGCGGGAAGACATACCCCGCAGCCAGCATGACCCAGGGGCTGGCGTACCAGCGGGGCTTCGCCTCCAGGGCGACGGGGCTCTCCTCAGACAAGCGGCGGCTATTTCATGCTGAAGGGCGGGTAGTCGTCGCGGAGGAGGTTGGAGTAGGCGTTGATGCGGAAGCTCCAGCGCGCCACACCAACCAGGAAGTCGAACAGACCTCTGGGGATGCCACCCGTGAACAGGATCGCCAGCCAGGCGATCATTTCGACCACGTAAGCGACTATCAGCAGCAGGAAGAAGACTATGATGTTGGGGATGACCAGGAGCCACTTGATGAAGATCAGCCAGCGGGAGAGCTGCTCCGGATAGTCCACCTCAAAGGTCACGGGGTATTTGCCCGCTTCCCAGGTGAAGGGAGGGTACTCGTCCCGCAGAAGGAAGATGTAGGCGCCCACGTTGGCCTGCCAGCGGTATACGTTCACCACGAAGTCGAACAGGCCCTGCGGATAGCGCTTGGTGAACAGGATGGCGAAGAAGGCGATGAAGGTGATCATGCCGGTCACCGCGCCCAGGGCGTACAGGATGAGGAGGTGCGGTATCGCCAGCAGCCACTTGACGAAGATGAGGAGCCGGGAGAGTTTCTCCGGGTACTCCACATCGAAGCGCAGGGGGTACGTCGAAGCCTGAGCGGCCATGTGACACTCCTTTCCCGCCTGTCGGAGCTTTTGGAGCTATTATGATGCGTCTGCGGCGTTTGTCAAGGGCAATCCCGCCCGCCGGCCGGGCCTAAGCCGGCTCCATGCTGAAGGGCGGGTACTCGTCCCGCATGAGGAGGAGGTAGGATTCGACCCTGACCGACCAGCGCATGACGCCCACGGCGAAGCGGTACAGCCCCTGGGGGTACTGCCCGGTGAACAGGATGGCGAACCAGGCGATCAGCGCGGTGACGGCCCAGGCGACCCCCAGGAAAATGAGGATCAAGACGTGGGGAATCACGTATATGATCCGCAGGCCCACGGACCAGCGGTCCCTGGCCTGCTCCGGGTAGGAGATCTCGTAGGTGACGGGGTAATCGCCGTCGCCGAAGGGAGGGTACTCGTCCCGCAGCAGGGCCGTGTAGGCGATGGCCCTGGTGCGCCAGCGCATGTAGAGCTGGGCGAAGTCCCACAGGCCGCGGGGGTGCCTGCCGGTGAAGACGATGGCGAACCAGGAGATGACGGCCATGACGAAGGCCGCCGTTCCCAGCACGCCGTTCCCCGATAGCGACGCGAACCCCCCGCTGCCGATGCCGGCGGCGAAGCCGGCGCCGCCCGGGGTGCCCGCCAGCAGTATGTGCGGTATGGCCAGGATGAGACGGAAACCCACGGTCAGCCGGTTACGGCCGGCGAGCTGCGGCTCCACGTCGAAGACGACGGGGTAGGCGGGAGGGGACGCGGTGGCCTCGGTCATGGACTTTCGCTCTTTTTCTGGAAGAGGTTATCTACGGCCTCCCTGTAGTCGTCACGATACAGGATCTCTATGCCCACGATCCGCTCGTCGCCGTCGAGTTCGACAGTCATGGTGCCTTCTGATGGCTCCAGGTCAATGGAATCAGCTGGCTTGCCCCCGGCCGCATAGAGGGTGGCGCAGAATTCGTCACCGCAACTGCATCGACTTCTGACCCTGAGGGACGGGAGTTGTCGGGCTAGGTCCGGGCGCTCCGCCTGTTCAAATAGCAGCTTCAATTCTTCAGCGAGGCTCGGCAGAACATCGCACAGCAGACGCGCAGCCATCGGTCAGCCGCCTACGCCCTGACCTTGGCCCACTCCAGGAGGGACTGCCAGATCAGGAGCCCGTCCTCGCCGCCCATAAGCGCCTCGCAGGCCCGCTCCGGGTGGGGCATCATCCCCAGCACGTTACCCCGCTCGTTGATGATGCCGGCGATGCTGTTGAGGCTGCCGTTGGGGTTCGCCTCCGGGGTCACGTCGCCCGCCGCCGTGCAGTAGCGGAAGGCCACGCGCCCTGAGGACTCCAGCTCGGCGAGAGTCGCTTCGTCGGCGAAGTAGCGACCCTCGCCGTGGGAGATGGGGATGCGGAGCACCTGCCCCGGCCGGCAGGCCAGCGTGAACGGCGTCTCGCTGTTGTCCACCCGCAGGTGCACCCACTGGCAGCGGTACTGGAGCGAATCGTTGCGCATGAGGACGCCCGGCAGCAGGTGGGCCTCGCACAGGAGCTGAAAGCCGTTGCAGATGCCGATGACCGGCCGACCGGCCTCGGCGTGCCGGAAGACCGCCTCCATCACCGGCGAGAAGCGGGCGATGGCGCCGGCCCGCAGGTAGTCGCCGTAGGAGAAGCCGCCGGGAAGCACCACCGCGTCGTAGGCCGAGAGGTCGCGCTGGCGGTGCCAGACGAGGTCTGCCTCCTGGCCCATGACGCTGGACAGCGCGTACTGGCAGTCGTGGTCGCTCCAGGTGCCGGGAAAGACAACGACGGCGAAGCGCATCTTCACCCCCCTTATACCACACCGCCAGGAACAGGGAACAGGGAGCAAGGAGGAAGGAACCAGGAACAGGGAACATGGAACAAGGGCCCCACCCCACCCGCCTGCTCCTTGTTCCTGGTTCCTTGTTCTGTAACACGGGCTCAGCGGCCGCCGTCCTAGGATTGGGCTTCTCTGTAGCGAACTACCCAAAATGAGACCTTCCTGGCAGCTCGACGCCAAGTGGCTGACAGCCATCGCCTTCGTGCTGTGCGCGGCGGCCGCCTGCCTCACCTACAGCGTGTACCGCCTCACCGCGCCGGGCCCGGCTACGGGCACGGCGGCTGCCGTCATCGAGGCGATGACCAAGCCGGCGCTGGACAATGACCTGTTCGCCGGGATGCAAGAGGCCGCGCGGGTCAACCCGCAGGCCGAGGTCACGGCGAACGGGGTGACGATCCCGCTACGGGGCGAAGAGATCGCCGGCCTCGGCCGCGAGGAAGTGCTGGACAGATCAGCAGCCCGCCTGGCCAACATCCTCTACTACGAAGGCGTTGAGGCCGGCGAGGCCTACTTCCAGGACCTGACCCCCGGCGAGGAGCAGCCCGCCGGCGGCGAGCCGGGGGACCCGGAGGACGACGGCCTTCAGCTGGAGATGCTGGCGCTGTTTACCCAGGGAAGCCACAACGCCGTCCGTCCCCTGGTCTATGCCCTGCCTCTGATGGCCGCGCTGCTGCTGGCCGTCCTGGTGTCTCTGAGCCGGGGCTTCGGCCGGCTGGGCAGCCCGGGAATCGCGCTGGCCGTCGCCCTGGGACCGATCGCGCTGGTGACCACGCTCCTCCAGGGCATCCTGAAGGATGGCAGGGAGAGCAGCGAGGGCGCCC
Organism: Chloroflexota bacterium; assembly: GCA_016190405.1. The sequence continues at coordinate 4,026 of JACPQO010000031.1, forward strand.
AGGCCGGCGCCGCCGCAGCCCTTCAGCCACCGATGGCTGACCTGGCGCAGACGTTCACCCTGCTGGCCGGCGCCGGCCTGGCGATGGCCGCCCTGGCGGTCGGCGGTAGCGTGACCGCCGTCATCGTCCGGCGAGCGCGGCGGTTCCGCCGGTCGCCAGCGGCCGCCACTCCCGCCGCTTGACGGCGGCCGGCATCGAAGCCGGGCTGACTCCCTGTTCCCTGTTCCCTGTTCCCTGTTCCTTGTTCCATGTTCCTTGTTCCTGGTTCCTGGTTCCCTGTAACCTGTGGCCGTGACCAGGAAAGCGCAGTCGCCCCCCGACCTCGTGGAGCTGGAGGGCATATTCCAGCCGCGCTCTATCGCCGTGGTGGGTGCGTCGGCCAACCCCGACAGCCCGGGCCACGACTACGTGAGCTGCCTGCAACAATTCGGTTACCAGGGCCCGATATACCCGGTCAACCCGCGCGCCTCGGAGATCCTGGGCTTGCTGGCCTACCCCTCGCTGCAGGAGATCCCGGGTCCGGTCGACTATGTCGTCTCCTGCGTGCCGGCCTCGGCGGTGCTGGAGGTGGTGGACGACTGCGCGGCCAAGGGGGTGAAGGCGCTGCAACTGTTCACCGGCCGTTTCAGCGAGACGGGCCGTCCCGAAGCCGCCGACCTGGAGAAGCGCCTTCTCCAGCGGGCGCGGGCGGCCGGTGTCCGCATCATCGGGCCCAACTGCCTGGGGCTCCTCTACCCACGGCTGGGCATCTCGTTCCGGACCGATATGCCCCGAGAACCCGGCAGTGTGGGGTTCCTCTCCCAGAGCGGGAACCTGCTGTTCGAGCTGACCTACCTGGGCGGGCCACGCGGCCTGCGCTTCTCCAAGGCGATGAGCTACGGCAACGGCCTGGACCTGAGCGAGGCCGATTTCCTGGACTACTTCGGGCAGGACTCTGAGACCGAGGTCATCGGCGCCTACATCGAGGGCGTGCGTGACGGCCGCCGCTTCCTGGCGGCGCTCAAGCGGGCCGCCGCGGCCAAGCCGGCCGTCATCCTGAAGGGCGGCCGCACGACCGCCGGCGGTCGCTCCGCTGCGTCCCACACCGCCGCCCTGGCCGGCGCCCGCGACGTCTGGGATGCCGCCTTGGCCCAAGCCGGCGCCGTCGGCGTCGATACCGTGGAAGAGCTGGTGGACATGCTGCTGGCCTTCGCCTTCATGAAGCCCCCTTCGACTCGTTCGGAACGCTCCGCGTCCCGAACGGCTCAGGGTGAGCGGGGAGGGAGGCGCCCAGACGGGCTGCCGTATGGCCGGCTGGCCATGGTGGGCGGCGGCGGCGGGCGATCCGTCCTCACCGCCGACCTGGGCGAGGAGCTGGGGCTCAGCGTCCCCCCGTTGCCTGAAGACGTACAGCAAAAGATCGCTGAGAAGGCGCCGGACCTGGCCGGGTGGATCACCAACCCCGTCGACCAGTCGATCCTGGCCGGCAGCGGCCTGGGCGGCGCCCAGGTCCTGGAATGGCTGGACGAAAGCCCCGGCATCGACCTGCTGCTGACCAGCGTGGGCGAAGGCTGGTCGCTGGGGCGCCCCAACGCCCAGGCGCTGGTGTCTCGGGTCAGCGAGCGGTTCGCCCAGGTGGGCAGCCGGACAGCCAAGCCGTTCGCCGTCGTCCTGGCGCCCTCGGACTACGCCGCGGAGTGGCAGTGGCGGCTCATCTCGGAGGCGCGGGAGAGGCTGACGGCGGCCGGGCTGGCGGTCTACCCCAGCCCGGAGCGGGCGGTGCGGGCGCTGGCGCGGTTCGTGGCGTATTGGGAGGAGCGGCCGTAGGGGCAGGTTTCAAACCTGCCCCTACGGTGTCCGGGCGGTCGCGCGGCCTGTGGTTAGAAGGGGTAGCCCTTGGCGCCCTGGAGGCCCTTGAGGCAAGATATCTCGCCGAGGTGGTTGTTGACGTGAGAGACGACGAAGTTGCTGATAATCGAAGCCACTGTACGCGGCCCAAGAATCTGTAGCTCGACCACGCGGTCTAAGTCCTCCTCCGTCAGGGACGAGACGTAGCGATTGGTGTTCTCTTGGACAGCTCGGGCGTATTCGCGTAGCGGCGGCAGGTGAATCTGCACACGCCGCGCCCATTCCCCCCACCCAGGACCTAATGGGGGCGGTTCACTGAGGCCAGTCTTTCCTTCGTGGCTGGTTGCCGCGAGCTGTGTCTGCCCGCGTAGCCTGACGTTGATGATGAAGTCCTGCCCCAGGGCGATATGGGCGTAGATCACCGCCAACGGGAGAGCGCTGCCGGGAGGCACCCACCGCGCCTGCTCGTCCGTGACGTTCTCCATGGTCTGTTCGAGCAAGTTGTGCGCGCCTTCAACCTGTTCACGAAGAAGAGATGGAGCATCCACCGCAACCTCCCTTCAATGGGCGCGTGACGTTACTTGGATGTCCCCGGCCTTCAAGCTGCCGCAAGACCCGATTCCCTAGAACGGGTAGCCCTTGGCGCCCTGGAGGCCCTTGAGGCAGGATATCTCGCCGCAGTGGTTGGACGGATGCACGACCGCGACCATGCTCAGCACCCAGGCCAGGCTTTGCTTGCCGAAGTCCTCGTCCATCTGGATCTGGCGGGTCAGGTCTTCCGGCTGGAGCGAGGCAAGGTACTGCTCGGTGCTCTGGTAAACCGCCGCGGCGTACTGTCGCAGGGCGGGCAGGTCCAGCTTCACGCGCTTCGCCCACTCGTCCATGCCCGGGCCCATCGGTGGCGGCTCGCTGATCCCAGACTTGCCGGCGAACGAGGTCATCATGAGCGGCTGGCCGCCCCGAATTACCGCGTTGATGAAGTAGTCCTCGCCGAGGATGGAATGGGCATACAGGGCGCCGGCGGCTATGGCGCTGCCGCTGGGATCATAGGCCGCCTGCTGCGGAGTGAGGTCGGCCATGGTGCCCTCCATCACCTCGTGAGCGGTCTGAATCTGCTGTCGGAGAAGCGAAATCGAGTCCACGACGGCTCCTTCTAGGCGCCTTGGGCGCGCGCTGGGGCGACGTTCATCCCATTATGCCCTCGCGGCCACCAAAAGACAACGGTACTGGCGGCGCGCCGCGCTACCCTGAGCGCTCGACTTCCACAGGCGGCGAGGTGCCGTCCATGGGTCCGGGCGGCGGTTGGAGGAAGGCGACGCCGGCACTTGCTGCGGCGCGTAGCTCGGCCCGGGTGGGGGCGGGGTATTCGATGCGCGGGTGATAGACCCCGCGCAGGGTGGCCTTGAACGACTCGGCGATGACCTTCAGGTCCCGCAGCGTCAGATCGCAATCGTCTAGCTGGCCCTCGGCCACCCGCTCGGCGATGACGCCGTCCACCAGGGAGTCGATCTTCTCGGGCGAGCGGTCGCGGCTGGAGCGCACGACGGCCTCCACGGAGTCGGCCAGCATAACGATGGCGGTCTCCTTGCTCTGAGGGCGCGGTCCCGGGTAGCGGAACTTCTCGGCGTCCACGCTGGGGTCCTCGGCGCTGGCCTTGCGGAAGAAGTAGGTCACCAGCCTGGTCCCGTGGTGCTCCGGGATGAAGGCCCGTACGCGGGCCGGCAGGCGGTAGCGCGCGGCCAGCTCGCGACCCGCCTGTACGTGCTGGGCGACGACCCGGGCGCTGGCGGCCGGCGCCAGCTTATCGTGGGGGTTCCCGCCCTCCAACTGGTTCTCGATATAGTAGCCGGGGTTGGCGATCTTGCCGATGTCGTGGAAGTAGCAGCCGGCCCGCACCAGGAGGGGGTCGGCCCCGGTGAGGTCGGCCGCCCGCTCGGCCAGGTTGCCTACGATGACGCTGTGGTGGAACGTCCCCGGCGCCTTCTCCTGGAGCTCCCGCAGGAGCGGGTGGCTGAGCTGGGCCAGCTCCATGAGCTGAATGCGGGTGGTAACGCCGAACATCAGGCCCAGCACGACGGTGGCGCCGACGGTGACGACGGCGGAGCCGAAGCCGGCCAACGCCGAGGCCACGAGCATCCACAGCAGGTCCACGCCGTCGCGTCCCGGCAGGAGCAGCCAGAAGGCCAGCAGCACGGCGAAGGTGACCAGGCCCACGGCGGCTCCGGCCATCAGGTAGCGGTTCACCCGTTCGGCGCGGTGGACGGTGAAGATGCCGGCCAGGCCGCCCAGGAAGAAGGCCGCCGTCATCTGGAGCCCCAGGAGCGGCTGGGCGGAAAGCGGCGAGCGAGCGTCCGGCAAGTAGAAGCCGGCAAAGGTAGCCAGGACGGCCAGGAGCCCCGCCAGGGCCACGGCCAGCCCAACATCCAGCAAGGTGGCGACGAGCATGGGGGCGGCAGCCACGGGCAGCATGTAGCCCAGGAACAGCCGGTCGTTGTCCGGCAGGGTCAGGGACAGGAACACTTTGGCCGCCGCCATCCACAGCACCACCAGCAGGCCCAGCATGACCAGGCGCGGCACGGTGCTGACCTCTCTGGGCTGGAGCAGGTAGAGGTACAGCCCCAGGCTGGCGCCGCCCAGCAGGGCCATGATGACGGCCGCTAAGACATCGCCGCCGTCCAGGCGGTTGTCCAGGAGGTCTGCCGCCTTGATCTGCCCCAGCTCGCTCGAAGATACCCTCTGCCCCTCCTGGACGATGACGCGGCCATCGGCCTGGAAGGTCTTGTACGCCACATCGCCGGCGTGAAGGGGCACCTGGCCGGGGAGCACCGGGAAGAGCACGAAGATGAGGGCGACGCTGACGGCCGTGGCGAACACCAGGGCCCGCAGCGACGATATCGGTTGTTTGGCCTGTCTTGTGCCCGGCATAGCGCTCCGCCTCGGCGGGGCAAATCTCATGATAGCAGACGGGTGGTACTGGAGAAACGATGCGATGCCGCCGGGGATTCGATCAGGAGCCGCTATCCGGTCAGGGGGAGGGGGCCGCCAGGAGCTCCGTCACGACCTCGTTGATGACGCGGCCCTCGGCGCGCCCGGCCAGGCGGGCGATGAGCACGGGCATCACCTTGCCCTTGTCGGCGGGTCCGCGGGCGCCCACCTCGGCGATGACCTTGCGGGCCTCCTCGGCGATCTCCTCGGTGGCCATAGCCGGCGGCAGGTAAGCCTCCAGGACCCGCATCTCCGCTGCCTCTTTGTCCACCAGGTCCTGGCGCCGGCCCTTCTTGAACTCCTCGATGCTCTCGCGGCCCTGCTTCACCTGCTTGGCGATGACTACCAGCACTTCGGGGTCCTCCAGGGGCTTGCCGGCCGCCACCTCCGCGTTCTTCACGGCCCAGGTGACCATGCGGATGGCGGTCTTGCGCGATTCGTCCCCCTGACGGATGGCGTCCTTCAGGTCCTCCGCCAGTTTCTCTTTAAGGGACATCGGGGGCCGGCCTTTGGGCCCTGCCGCGGGGGCAGGTGTGCGGGACTGCGATGTTTAGCCGCGCTGGCTGCTTCTGAGGCTCTTGCGACGCTTGGCGGCGGCCTTCTTCTTGCGTCTTATGCTGGGGGCCTCGTAGTGTTCACGCCGGCGGGCTTCCGCCAGGATGCCTGTCTGCTGGACTATCTTGTTGAATCGTTTTAGGGCCTGCTCGAAGCTCTCGTTGGTGCCGACGTGCACTTCCGCCAAAAAAGGTCCCTCCTCTGAAGACGTTCTCGCGTATTCTAGAGGTTGGCCGGCCTGCCTGTCAAGCGAGTGAACTCGTTCGGTACATTCCGCTACACCGCCCTCCTTTCGGTGCTAGAATGTGTCA
>JACPQO010000032.1 GCA_016190405.1 Chloroflexota bacterium
CGTCGCCGGGCTTGATCTGCCCCTGGTCCGCGCAGAAGTACCCCGTGGACAGGATATCGCCCACGAAGATCGCCTTCTCGTCCGGCAGGGCATCGACTTTCTCCAGGGTGTAGTGGCCGAAGGGGACGCGCAGGTACTGGGCCTGGGCGCCGGCCAGCAGCAGGAAGCCGAACGACAGCTGCTTGACGCAGACGCTGGGCCAGCCGCTCCGGCAGTAGTAGCAGTCCCCGCAGGACGACCCGAAGGAGCCCACGGCGCGGTCTCCCGGCTTGAGGTTGGTGACCGCACTCCCCACCTCCACCACCTCGCCGATGTACTCGTGGCCGATGATCCAGCCGGTCGGGGGCAGTGGCATCCGTCCATCGTAGACGTGGAGGTCGGAGCCGCAGATGGCGGTGGAGGTAACCTTCAGGATGACGTCCGTGGGCTCCTGGATTTGGGGGTCGGGCACGTCCTTCACTTCGAGGTTGAACGGCCCCTGGAAGGTGACAGCTTTCATGGCGTGAGCTTCCTCTCGGTGCGGCAAGTGGTGCGACCTGCTGTTGGGGCAGGCCGCGAAGGGAAGGGTGGCGGTTCCAACGGGCAGTGGTTCAGGGGGCCATGCGCTCGAGGAAGACATCCATGACGCCGCCGCAGATCTTGTCCTCGCCGTCGGTGGGGTTGGTGAGGTCCACCCGCACCAGGCGGGGACGGCCGTCCTTGTGGGCCTCCATCGCCTCGGACCAGACCTCGGCCTCGCCGCAGCCGCCGCCGATGGTGCCGCAGAAGGAGCCGTCCGCTCGCACCAGCATGCGCGCCCCCGCCCGCCGGGGCGTCGAGCCGCGGGTGGCGGCAACGGTGGCCACGACGACGGGCACGCCCTGCTGCAGGGCTCGCTGCATCTCCTGGAATACTTCGTTCATGGCGGTGCGGCCATAGAGATGTTAGGCCAAAGGGCCCCTCAGGCGCAAAGGCGGTGCGCGATCGCCCGGCTGATGACAGGCTGATGGTCATTCACGAATTGGTGGCACATCCTCTTTTCCAGGGGCAGCGCGAGGGCCCCAACGAGCCTTATCGGTAGGCCAGGCCTTCAGCCTGGCCGGCGACGCCCCCTCTCAGCCGGGCTGAAGGCCCGGCCTACCAGAGATTACACGTAGTCTTGAGCCATTATTGTTTAATGGCCCTAAGCCTGTCCTTCGGCCGGCCGTGTTGGACGCCCGCTTTGCCCGCCGCCTAGAATGGAATCGCGATGGCGGAGGCAGTCTCCAGGCGGATCGCGCTGGACCGCCGGGTGTGCGTCGTGGCTCCCGGTCGCATCGAGGTGCGGCCGGAGCGCGGCGCCATCATCGGCCCCCTCATCGGCCTGGCCGTCGGCCTGGGGCTGTTCGTCGCCGTGGCCAGCTTCGCCAACAGCCTGCCGGTAGAGGCCCTGGCGGCCATGCTCATCCCGGGTGTCATCATCGCGCCCTTCTCCGCCATGGGGCTGCTCTACTCGCTCATCGGCGCCCACGTAGTCATCGACGCGCGAAAGCAGTCGGCCCGATTCCAGCAGGGCGTGCTGGGGCTGGGGCTGGGCACGGTGGAGCTGGCCCCCTTCTGGAAGATCGACCGTATAGAGGTGGAGGACCTGGACCTGGGCGAAGTCGTGCCCCGGGGGCCGCCGCCGCCGCTGGACCTGCGCGGCTGGGAGATCGTACTGGTGAAGGCCAGCGGCAAACGGCTGCCTATCGGCCAGGTACTAGCGGCCAACACCCCCGACCTCGTCGACGAGGGGTTTGGGCGGGCCCTGGACGCCGCCGAAGCCATCGCCGCCCTGGTGGCCAAGCCGATGGTCATCACGGCGGCGGTGGAGGAAGACGCGGAAGAGGCATCCGCTGAGAGCGCCGCCGAGGCTAGCCGTGAAGAAGCGCCACGAGAGCCGCGCCGCGCCACCGGTTAGGATCGGCACCGCCGAGGATGAGGCGGAGGCCGACCTCTGGCGGGCCATCCTGCAAGGCGAAGGCATCCCCTGCCTGGTGAAAGACCGCAACCCCCTGCAACACTACTGGCTGGGCCCGAAACCGTTCGCCAGGTTCACCTTCGAGGTCTATGTTCCCGCCAGCGCGGCTGAGCAGGCGCGGGCGATATTGAAGCCTTCCCTCAGGAAACGGCGACGCCGGCCCTTTACGCCCGCGGTGAAGGCGTGGTCGGCCTGGGCTACTGCAACTTTCTTCGCCGGAGTGCTGGGGCTCCTGATACTTTTGTTGGTGAGAGCTCTCCGGTGACCTTAGAAGCCGATATCCTCCGCCGCTACCGCACCGTGGCCGTCGTCGGTCTCTCCGCCAACCCGGACCGCCCCAGTCACGGGGTGGCCCGGTACCTTCAGGAGCACGGCTACCGGATCATCCCGGTCAACCCCCGCGAGAAGGAGGTGCTGGGCGAGAAGTGCTACCCCGACCTCTGCTCGATCCCCGAGCCGGTGGAAGTCGTGGATATCTTCCGCCGGCCGCGGGACGTGCCGCGCGTGGTCGCCGAGGCGATCTACATCGGGGCGAAGGCCGTCTGGATGCAACAGGGTATCGTGCACGAGGCGGCGGCCCGCCGCGCTCGGGAAGCCGGCCTGGAGGTCGTGATGGACCGCTGCATGCGCAGTGAACACCAGAAGCTGGCGGGAGAGGGCTAGCGTATGCCGCTGTCGTACTCGATAGTGATCTGGACGAACGCGTTCGGCGGGACCGTGACCGTCTGCGGGATGGGCGTCGGCGGCCCCCGGCCATCGGGCGGCTGCGGCTCGATGTAGTAATCGCCGGGGGCCAGGGCGACGCGGAAGCGGCCCTCCGGGTCCGTGGTGAAGGTGCGCACCTTCTCCGTGCGATCGGCATTCCAGACGTCGATGGTGGCCTGATAGGGCTGGTCGGGACAGGGCGAGCCCTCGCGAACGACGGGGCACATCGGGCCGAGCAGCACCTGACCCTCGATGCCCGCCGTATGCGGCACCTCCTCCTCCCCGCCGCAGGCGATGACCAGGGCGACGGCGACCGCGGCCAAGAGCACGACCAGAGCGGGTGTCTTCATTGTTCCTCCCTTAAGACGGCCGCGAGACGCGCTGGGTTCCCTGCGCCTGTGGGGTGGGGTTCTTGACGCAAGCGTATGCCGGTGCTAGAGTGCGCTTGCTAATACCTTCACAATCGTCATAAGCTAGCCCCCTCGCCTTGGGCGGGCCGAGGAAGGATTCAACCTATGCCCCCACTGGACATATTGTTTCGGCAGGTGCCGGAGGGGTTCGAATTCCTGGCGGCGCTGTTCACCGTCCTGGGGTCGCTGGCGATCATGGTGCTGTTTGGGGCCTGGTGGTCTCGCTGAGGCCTGTCCTGAGCGGAGTCGAAGGGAGTCGCCCGGATGGCCGTAACGGAAGAGCCCGGCAAACCCCGTAACTGGCAGGAGCGCATTCAGCTCCTTCAGGACCGCCTGTACGATAGGCTGTTCCACAATTACATCTGGCAGTCCATATTCCGTTCCGGCTACCCCAACACGCCGCGCAACCAGATGCTGGTGGTGGCCA
>JACPQO010000036.1 GCA_016190405.1 Chloroflexota bacterium
GATCCTGATGAGTGCATCGACTGCGGCGCCTGCGAGCCGGTCTGCCCCGTGACCGCCATCTTCGCCGAGGACGACGTGCCTGACGGCCAGAAGGAGTACACGGAGCTGGACGCCAAGTGGTTCAAGGACCCCGACGCCGTCCGCGCCCGCATCAACGAGCTGAAGGCCCCGGCCTAGCGCCGGCGCCACGCGAAACGGAGGGGCGGTCCGCCGTTAGGCGGGCCGCTTTACTTTCCCGGCGTATCCCAGCCCGCAGGCAGCTCCGGCACCGCCCAGCCCGGGTCCGCCCACCACTCCTCCCAGCGCTCGTCCAGCGGCGGCCCCCTCCGTAGCACCGACTTCAGCGCTCGCTCGCCGTCTGCCCGGATCGCCGCCGCCTGCTCCTCGCTGAACAGGCCGCGCGCCACCGCCTCCCGCAGCTCGTCCTCGTCCTTCCAGCGCCATGCCGTCAGATCGCGGCTTACGACGACATCCAGCACATGGTCCATGTAGTCGAAGCCGATGGCTGTGCGGCGAATCGGCTCCTCCAGGTTGATGTACCAGAAGGTGAAGCGCGCGCCCGCCTCGTCCCACCCATCGAGCACGGAGTGGGCGTCGCCCGGGCGGGTCAGCCGCAGCACGGCGTTGTCCCAGCGCGCCTCCCGTAGGACCCACTCCTCTTCGGGCAGGCGCAGCGCACGGCCGTCCCGCGAGTAGGGCCGCAGCCAGGCGGTGCCCGGCGCGATATAGAGCGCGATCACGTTCGGCGAGTCCCGGACGACGGCTACCGGCCTCACGGTCCATAGGCGGCCTTGCCAGACCTCGCGCAGCACAACCTGGTCGCCGGGTCGGTAGGGGGTCACCGGTATGCCTCCCGCCGGTGGGCTATCCTGAAAACGATAACCATCGCTGCGCGATGGTCGACCCCATAGAGAATTCGGTAGGCGCCGACACGAAGGCGGTAGTCATTCGCCGAGCCGGTTAGTTTCGTGGCGCCAGACGGCACCGGCTCTTCACTCAATCGCTTGATTCTTGTCCAGACCCGGGCGGCGATGTTCGGCTGGAGCTTCTGCAAGTTGCGCCGCGCTGCGCGCTTCAGCTCAACCCGGTAAGAGGCTATCCTCGCGCAGCCTGCGCTCTACCTCGTCGAGGGATTCGGAGGGCTCGTTCCGAACCTCCGCGATCAGCGCCAGGTCATATAGGTCCTGCATCAGCCTCCGGTAGCGGCGCGGCGAAAGGACAATAGCGCGGCGCTTGCGTCCGCGCTCGTCGGTAATCAATTGCTCGCGTTCGATTGCCACGCTGTCAGTATACCCTAGCCGCCGTCCGGCAGCATGCTCGGCGGCCATCTCAGAACTCCCACGACTCCCCGTACTCTAGGACCCGCACCTCGATCGCCGCGTCCCTGAGGTGCTCCGTAAAGTAGCCGGGGTTCTCCGTGTGCACCGGCACCACCGTCCGCGGCGAGATCGCCCGCACGAACCCCATGATGTCGTCCGCGCTGGCGTGGCCGGAGGCGTGCAACCCCTGTTCCTCCTCAGGCAGGTCGGCGATACTGTCCCCCTTCTTCTGCGGCAGCCCCACGGACTGCATGCCGAAGTGCTTGAGCCACTCGCGCAGCCGCTTGAAGTCCATCTCCTGCTCTTCCGTGTACGCCTCGCTGGAGGAGTAGACGTAGGTGCCGCCGCGGACGTTGATGTCGATCAGGTTCTTGCAGTCCCAGAAGCTGAAGCACAGGATGTAGTCGCCCGGCGAGCCGTGTACCTGCCGCGCCGAGACCAGCCGGCCGCCGAACTGGTTGCGCAGGTTCTGCTCCCACGGCTCCACCTTGTAGCGCAGGTCCTCGTATACCAGCATGTTCTGGCAGTTGGATAGCCCCGGCACCGAGGGCGACACCAGCCGCATTGCCTCCAGGAGGTAGGCGTCCTTGGCCAGCACGACAAGCTGCCGCCCCGTCTGTCCGGCGATGGCCAGGAACGTCTCCAGCCGCTCGATGTTGCGCGGCCCGAAGTCGGCGATGACCAGCCCCTGTTCGGCGCCCACGTGCCGCAATGCCCGTTCGTGCACCGTTTGCTCCGTGTAGTTCTGAAGCTCCGGCTGGCTCGCCTCGTGCCCCTTGGGGATGCGCGTCCCTTCACATAGCAGCAGCCGAGGCCGCAGCGACGCCACGTCCTGGAGGAAGCGGTTCGTTTCCTTCGCTCCGGAGCCGTGGCGGCGCAGGTCGCCGCTGTACACGACCCATCCGGCCGAGGTCTCGACGGCCCAGGCGCCGGCCCCGTACACCGAGTGGTCAACCGGGAAGAAGCGAATGGGCAGCCTCCCGGCTCGCCCGAAGTCGGGCGTGCGTGGCGCCGCCTTCAGCCGCCTCCGCCTGAAGTTGGTCTCGCCCACGATGTGCCGGGGCGAGCGGTCCCAGAACTCGCGGGCCTCCAGCCCCAGCGTGGGCACGTCGGCGAAGCAGAAGGGCCGCTGCCGGTAGCTCTCCTTGGCGGTGTACAGGTAGCCGTCCCGCTCCTCACGCGGCCGCAGGTAGCAGACCTCCTTCTCGAAGTCCGCCATGCTGGAGTCCTGCATCGATTTGGCGATGAACGCCGTTGTGGCGCTGGCGTATATGGGCACGTCCTCCCGCAGGAACGATATGTAGCCCGTGTGGTCGACGTGCGCGTGCGAGACGAGCACGCCGTCCACGTCCTCCAGATGGCGGTAGCCGGGGAGGCCGCGGCAGCGGTCCCAGACCTCGCCGGAGGGCATCAGGTCCGGGCGGTACAGCCCCTCCAGGGGCGGCAGCAGCTCCATCTCCAGCAGGTCCAGCAGCCCCGCCCCCGAGCGCGGCTTCAGGTAC
>JACPQO010000037.1 GCA_016190405.1 Chloroflexota bacterium
CCCACGACCTGGGCGGCGTGGCCCAGATGGCCGACGAGGTGGCGGTGATGTACGCCGGCTCCGTGGTGGAGAGCGCCCCGGTGGGCGCCCTGTTCGAGCGGCCCCGCCATCCCTACACGTGGGGGCTCCTGGGCAGCCGGCCCCGCTGGGACCGGGACGAACGGCAGCGCCTGGCCTCCATCAGGGGGTCTCCGCCCAGCCTGGTCGATCTGCCGGTGGAGTGCCCCTACGTGCCGCGCTGCCCCAAGGCCACCACCACCTGCCGGACGGAGCCGGCGCCGTCACTGGACGAGCTGGAACCCGGCCACCTGGCCGCCTGCTATAACCCCGTATACCACGGGGACGGGAGAGGGGACTAGGCGGCTCGAGAGGGCGCCGCCGCCAGGTCCTGGACCAGCAGCTCCAGGGACAGCTCCTCGTCGTAGATGCCGCGCTTGATGGCCACGTCCGCCTCCAACAGGCGGCGGAAGGCGGCCCGCAGGCGGGGCAGGGGGTAACGCGAGGCCTGGTCCAGCAGCCGCTCCAGGCCGTAGCCGGAAGCGCCCAGCCGTTCGCCTATGCGGGCCGCGCTGGCGCCGGCGTCCAGCATCTCGCGAGCGATGGTCAAACGGCGGTAGCGGCCCTGGATCGTGGCCAGCAGGTAAGAGGGGTTCCGGCCCTGGGCGATGAGGCGGCGGAGCTGCTTGAGGGCCACCGCCGGCCGACCCTCGACGACGGCGTCCAACAGGTCCCAGACCTCCAGCTCGCGGGCGGCGCTGACCAGGGCCCGCACGTCCTCCTCGCTTACGGGGCGGCCGGCGGCGTAGGCCGCCAGCTTATCCAGCTCGCCGGCCAGCGCCCATAGGTCGCTGCCCACCAGTTCGGCCAGGAGGCGCGCCGCCCGCGCGTCGATCTGCAGGCCCGTAGTACGGGCGCGCCGCTGGACCCAGTCGGGCAGAGCGCGCCGGTCGGGAGGACGAAAGTGCCGCACCGTACCCTTGTCGCGGAGGGCGTCCAGGAGCGGGCTGTCAGCAGGGACGTCGCCGTCCAGCAGGACCAGGGTGGTGGTCGGCGGCATGCGGTCCACGTAACCGGCCAGGACTTGCCAGGGGCTGCCCGGCGTATCGACCGCGCGGCGGCGAGAGCGCCGGCCGCGTGGCCCTTCAGCAGTCTGTTGGAGGAGCCCCTCGACGATGACCAGCCGGTGGGGGGACAGGAAGGGCAGGGTATCGCAGGCGGCGATGAGCTCCTGGGGCGTGACCTGGCGGGCGTCGAAGGTGACGGCGCCGGCATCGAGCATGCCGTCGCTGTCGAGTTCGGCCTTCAGTTGACGCAGCGCCTCGCGACGGGAGAAGGAATCGGCGCCGAAGAGGACGTAGAGCATGAGGCCTCGCCGTCAGGATAGCATAACGGCGGTGAGAACCTCTGCGGTCTCGCTCCGGGCCGATCAGGTCCGGGCTTGCGGCCCGGTCCCCAGGCGGAGGGTTCGCCTGCCTGACCGACCGGGAGCGAGAGCGCAGAGGTTCACAGGCTTGACAAGGGCGTCAGGGCAAGGGATCATCGGGGCGACCGCCGCCTAAGGGAACCAGCGGCCGTCGTTGAGCAGGTAGCTGGCCTGGGTGGCGTCCTTGAGGCGCTGGAAGCGGGCCTCGCGCCTGGTGGCGGTCACAGCCTTGTCGATGGAATCCTCAGAGGGACCCTGGGGGCCCCGCCGCGGTGACAGCGTGAGCCGCGTCCAGGGGCGGACCCCGAGACTCTTGTTTGTCAGACTTGGCGCTTGCAACATGACGGCACCTCCCGGTTCGGCTCTCTTTCTGGCAACAGACTACAGCCAGCAAGGCGGCGCGTCTGTGAGCCGGGTCACAGACGTGGTGTGAATCCGGTCACCGACTGAAAGGAGACCATGGCGTCCATTTCCGATCTGCTGGGGAAGGTGCCCTTCCTGGCGGTGCTGCCGCCGGAGGACCGCGAGCGTCTGGCGGCCGCCGTCAAGCGCCGCCGCTACGCCCGCGGCCAAACGATCTTGCACAAGGACGAGCCAGGGCGGTCGCTGTTCCTCATCGAAGAGGGGAGCGTGCGCCTGTACCTGCCGGGGATGCAGGGGGGCGACCTGACCCTGGCTATCCTGGGGGCCGGCGACTTCTTCGGCGAGCTGGCGCTGCTGGACGGCGGCCCCCGTTCGGCCAGCGCGGTGACGGCCGCCGAGACCGTGATGCTGACCCTGGACCACGAGGACTTCACGACCCTCATACAGTCGCGGCCCCAGTCGGCGACGGCGGTGCTGGCGGCCCTGGCCAAGCGCCTGCGGGAGGCGGACGAAATGGCCAGCGACCTGGCCTTCCTGGACGTAGCGGGAAGGCTGGCCAAGAAGCTGCTGGAGCTGGCCCAGAGCCGCGGCGTACCGCGGGAGCGCGGGACGCTGCTGGACCTGCCGCTGACGCAGGAGCATCTGGCCAGTATGGTGGGCGTGACGCGGGAGAGCGTCAACCGGCAGTTGGCTGTGTTCCGCCGTCTGGGACTCGTGGGCAATGAGGGTCGGCGGTTCGTGCTGCTGGACCCCGAGGGGCTGCGGCGCTACACGGGGTAGGCGCGCGCAGGGGGAAGATAACATTGAACAGGAGGGCCGACCTGCCATGACCCTGCTCCCCTTTCGACGGCGAGTTGACGCCAAGAGCCGCCTTCGCGGCGGGATGACGGCCAAGGAGGGCATGGACATACTCATGGCCGACCCGAGCTATGCCGCCATGATGGAGGAGAGGCTTCGGCAGATGGACCGCAACATACTGGAATTCAATCGCGCAGCGGCCGGATTGAAAGCAGAGCTTGCTCAGGTGGGGTTTCCCGTTGAAGATCTAGGGCGGCTTTGGTTCAACTTCAAACCCGAGCACAAGGTGTTCATCCCGATCCTTATCAAATGGCTTCCACAGGTGGATTATGTCGAAGTCAAGGAAACGATCGTCCGCTTATTGACGGACAGGATGGCACGCCCAATCGCCGCGCGCCCGCTCATCGAGGAGTTCAGACGAGCGCCCATCAGCGATGAACCGCGAATACTTCATTACAAGTGGGCCATCGGCCAAGCGCTCGCAGTGGTCGCCGACGACTCGGTGTTCAATGACATCGCCGAACTGCTGCGTGAGAGGCGCCACAGATGGTCGCGCGACATGCTTTGCATCGCTTTGGGGCGCATGAAGAACCCCGCAGCCACGGATGTGTTGTTGGACGTCCTGACGGAAGACGAGGGCCAGTTGCAGCGTGAGGCCGCGGTGCTGATGTCGGCGGTCAGGGCTTTGGGAAACAGGAAGGCGTCCAAGGCGAAGGCGCACATCGAGCGGTTCCTAACGCATGCTGAGCCCCTTGTACGAAAAGAGGCCGAAAGATCGCTCGCCAAGATCGAGAAGGCGGAGAAGAAGGCCCGGCACAAGGAAGCCCAGTGGTAGGTCGTGTGTCGCTGGCGGCCGGCGCATCGCCATGCGCAAGGTGGTGCCCGGCAGCCCCGACACGGTGCACTATCTGGCGAACGACCACCTGGGCGGCACGGCGGTTGTCATGCACTCCGACGGCTCTCTGGCATCCAGAATGCGGTATTATCCCTACGGCATGGTCTGGACCACGGAGTTGGGCACCGGCGTGACGGCCATCCCCACGGACAAGCTGTTCACCGGCCAGCAGCGGGAGGGCCCCACGAGCGGCATCTACTACTACGGCGCGCGGTTCTACAGCGCGGACCTGGGCCGCTTCCTCCAGGCGGACAGCGTCGTGCCAGGCGCGGGCAACCCGCAGGCCCTGAACCGCTACACGTACGTGCTGAACAACCCGCTGCTCTATAACGACCCGACAGGCTATTTCCCCTGTCCCGGCTGTGACTTCGTGAAAAAAGCCGCCGAGATCATCTCCGGCACGACCTCGACCATCGTCGCGGTAGCCAAGTCGGGTTGGGAGCTCGAGTGGTGGGCGTACCAGGGCACCACGGGGTTCTTGGACCCCTGGGCGATGAGAGCGCTCAGCATGGCGAAGCAAACATCGGCTGCTGTCGTGAGCGTAGGACAGGGACTGGTGAGTTCGCCGGCAGCGGAGTTCGTCGCCGACTACGTATCGGACAAGGCCCAGGACGTGGCGTGGTTCGCGGCCATCACGGCTGTCAACCCGGGCACGTTCCCGCAGAACGCAATGGCGCTCTCGATATCGCTGGGTTCGGTAGGCGACCGGCGGGCAGGCTCCTATGGCTTTGCTCTCTACGAGAATTGTAAGGGGTTGTGTCAGATCATGGATCCGTTTCTCAAGGCCGGCGAAGCGTACACACCTGGCTTTCTTGGATTCGCTCCCACCAGAATCAGGGACAGCACGTTTAGACACGAGAATCGGCATGCGATTCAGAGTCTGACCCTCGGTCTAGCGTATTGGCTGTCACGTTCGGCGCTTACGCGGTCGTGGGTTACTGGGATAGCCCCCTCGAAGCGGACGCGCGCAGGGCCGGCAGGGAAGGACTGCATTTCCCGGGGTTCTTGCTGCCATGAAGCCAGGCGCACGAGCAACGATTGCAGCGTCGCTTGCGATTGCCGTGTTGGGATTGCTCAGTGCGGGATGCGACGAGCTACACTCGTTCACGTTTGTAAACGGGATCGATCGTCGGGTGGTGGTCCAATTCACCATAGCGACCGCGGACGATCCGCGGCCCTTGGATGAAGGGCAATATGCCATAGACCCCGGGGAGTCAGTGAACACAGAGTCGGACCCAGACATGTCAGGCGATGCTGGCGACACCATCTTCTCCGGTGGGAACGTCCTGACGGTGCGAGCGACATCGGGTGCCGAGGTGGTCTTCGAAAAGGTCTTCACGTATGACCAACTGAAGGCGATGGATTTCCGCGTGCTAATCACCACAGAGCCCTAGTCCAGTCCCATGGGATCGGTAACCCCGCTACCACAGCGCGGACCTGGGGCGCTTCCTCCAGGCGGACAGCCTTGTATGTCAGGATGCGTGGTCTTTCCAGTTACAGCCCATCCTAGACAATCTTAGAATTCGCACCCCCTTCGGCGTCTATTTTTCTGGGGTGCGCCGGGCTACTCCAGCGTCTCGTCGTACTCGATCTCGCCGGCCCGGATCATGTCCCGGTACCAGTAGCCGCTGTCTTTGATGGTGCGCTTCTGCCCGCGCTCGTAGTCCACGTGTATTAGACCGAAGCGCTGGCTGAAGCCGAAGGTCCACTCGAAGTTGTCCATGAGCGACCAGGCGTAGTAGCCGCGGACGTCGGCGCCCTCGGCGATGGCGCGCCCCACCTGGCCGAGGTAGCCCCGGTAGTAATCGGTGCGCACCTGGTCGTGGACGCGGCCGTCGGCGCCCGGCGGTGTAGGGTCCGAGGTGCCGTTCTCGGTGATGTAGATCGGCGGGCGGCCATAGTCCTTGTCGACCCGCATGATCATGCGGTAGATCGCCGCCGGCCATATCTCCCAACCGAAGGCGCTGCGGGGGCCCGGCCCCGGCACCTGCCGGACGCCCAGGTTGGGCTCGCCGGGGTCGTGGGCGACGATGCTGCGGGTATACAGGTTGATGCCGATAAAGTCCAGCGGCTCCTTGACGGCCTCCATATCGCCGGGGCGGACGTCCATGGCCGCCAGGGCCGCCTCGTGGTCCAGGTAGGCGCGGGGGTACTGGCCCTTCATGATGGGGCGCAGGAACCAATCGTTGGCGAAGGCGTGCTGGCGCTCGGCCGCCGCGTGGTCGTCCATGCTGTCGCTGGCCGGATAGGCGGCCGTCATGCTGAAGGCGCTCCCGATAGCCTCGGCGGTGCCGGCGGCGCGCATGGCCCGCGCGGCCGAGGCCTGGGCCAGGTTCACGATGTGCATGGCGCGCATGCCGGCGGACCGGTCTCTGATGGCCGGCGGGTGGATGCCCGATACGTATCCCAGGAAGCTGAACACCCAGGGCTCGTTGAAGACCATCCAGTGCTTGACGCGGTCACCCAGGGCCTTGACGCAGGTCTCGGCGTAGGTGGTAAAGTGGCCGATGATGTCGCGGTTGGCCCAGCCGCCCTCGTCCTGGAGGGCCTGGGGCAGGTCCCAGTGGTAGAGCGTGGGGAAAGGCCGGATGCCGTTGGCCAGCAGCTCATCGACGAGACGGCTGTAGTAGTCGAGGCCGGCCTGGTTGGGCTTGCCCTTGCCTTCTGGAAACACGCGGGGCCAGGCGATGCTGAAGCGGTAGCCGCGCAGGCCCAGATCCTTCATCAACGCCACGTCTTCCTGGTAGCGGTGGTACTGGTCGCAGGCGACGTCGCCGGTGTCGCCGTTCATGATGTGGCCCGGCGAGTGCGAGAAGCGGTCCCAGATGGACTCGCCCTTGCCGTCCTCGTCCCAGGCCCCCTCGACCTGATAGGAGGCGGTGGCGGCGCCCCAGGAGAAACCGGCCGGAAATCGCGCCTTCTTCATCTCGCGGCCATGATGCGTGGTGGGCCGGCGTGGGTCAAGCGGCGAGGGAGTGGGGTAGGAAAGAACCTCGTCGTCGGCGACCAACGAGAAGGAGTAGGCAGGCCTACGGCCCCTCGGTGTCAACCGCCGGAACGGCGCAGCCGCCGTTGTCGTTCGCGGACAAACACGTTCCAGCGCCATCGACAATCCCCATCACATTCACGACATTCACAATGAGGAAGAGTCCGGTTGCCGCGGCGAGGACGCCATGTACGGCCATCACGGTGGGACGTCGTTCTGATGCCGGAGGCGCGGGATGAAAAGCATCTGCCAGCCACCCAACGGCCAGCCCGTATAGCAGGAAGAGCAGCCACAACATGGCGACGCTTACTAGGACAGGCTCAAAGACCTGGAGGTCGGGATTGTCCTCGTTGACGTTAATGATAGCGGGCCCGAGCGCTACTCCCAGCCCGAACAAAAGCCCGCGTCGGGCGCCGGACCCTGGGATCCAGCGCCGCAGCAGCATGTAAGCGAAGCCTCCAGCGACGCCGGCCATTGTAGTGATAAGAGCCAGATTCAGGGTACCACCCAGAGTGATCTCGCCCGCCGTTCCGCCGAAGTCTGTCCTGGCGCCATCGCTAGAAGGATCCATGATCGCGACCAGCCGCATGACGATGCGGCCGGCCCCGCCGCCAACGAGAAGGCCGGCGATTGCGCCGGCGGCGGCAGCGCCGCGCGCCGCGCCCGACCGACGCCAGACGGTTTGCGCCCTGCTCTCCGATGCGGTTGTCATTGTGGCCCACCCGTTGTTAGTCGATGCGGCACGATGATAGGGGACTCATGTTGGCCTGTCAATGATCAGCAGGCAAGGGCCGAAGTGCGGGGAGTTGCTCTGACGCAGCCGGAGCCGCGCGGCGCTGAGGCTCTGCTGAACGCGCTGGACAGCCAGGAGGTCAAGTGACGCCCCCGCCGGGGCCGGCGCAGGGCGTCACGGCCCGCTCGCCCGCTGCTGGCGGGAGTGCATGGGAGTCGAACCCACCCGGGACGGGTCCACCGCCCCGCAACGGTTTTGAAGACCGAGAGGCCCACCGGGACCTTTCCACTCCCGCAGGTATAGGGTCAGGGGTCACGGGTTGTGGGTCAAGGGTTATGGGTCAAGGGTTATGGGTCAAGGGGGGCGCGGCCCCGGTCGCCACCCCAGAACCAGAGAACCAGGGAACCTTGGAACCGGCCAACCGAGGGGAGGGGGCCTGGCCCCTGGTTCCTGGTTCCTCTCCTAGTCCGGGAAGTTGGCACGGATGTAGTGGTCGGCGGCGATGGCGGCGGTGACGCCGTCGCCGACGGAGGTGGCGACCTGGCGGGCGGAGTTCTGGCGGGCGTCGCCGGCCACGAACAGGCCGGGCAGCTTGGTGGCCATCCAGTCGTCGACCAGGGCGTGGCCGCCGGCGTCCATGGCGACCAGGCCTTTGAGGAAGCCAGTGTTGGGGTGTTGACCGATGAATACGAACACGCCAGCCACCTCCAATGGGCTCTCCTGGCCGGTCACGACATCGCGCAGGCGGGCGCCCGTCACCTGTTCCTCGCCCAGGATCTCGGTGACGACGGTATTCCAGACGAAGTGCATCTTGGGGTTGGCGAAGGCCCTCTCCTGGAGGATGGGGCCGGCCCGCAACTGGTCGCGGCGGTGGATGACCGTGACTTTGGAGGCGAAGCGGGCGGCGATCATCCCCTCGTCCAGGGCCGAGTCGCCGCCGCCGACGACGGCGACCTCCTGTTCTTTGAAGAAGGCGGCGTCGCAGGTGGCGCAGTAGGAGACCCCGCGCCCGGTCAGGCGCTCCTCGCCGGGGACGCCCAGCTTGTTGTAGTCGGCGCCGCTGGTGACGATGACGGCCTTGGCGATGAAGTCAGCGGCGGCGGTGCGGACGCGCCACTTTTTGCGCTGGCGCTTCAGTCCGGTGACCTCCAGGTACTCGGTCTCCAGGCCGTAGCTCTCGGCCTGGCGGTGCATCGTCTGGGCCAGATCGAAGCCGTTGATGGAGGGGACGCCCGGATAGTTCTCGACCAGCTCGGTGAGCGATATCTGGCCGCCGATGACCCCCTTCTCGATGAGGAGGGCGCGGTGGCGGCCGCGGGCGGCATAAAGGCCGGCGGCCAGGCCGCCCGGCCCGCCGCCGACGATGATGATGTCGTATTCGCGGGGGGACACCCTAGGCGCCGTTGAGAACCTTGTCCAGGGTGCGCTTCAGCTCGCTCTTGGGGCGGAAGCCGATGACCTGCTCCACGGCCTGGCCGCCCTTGAACACCAGCAGGGTGGGGATGCTGCGGATGCCGTACCTGGAGGCGGTGGCGACGTTATCGTCGGTGTTGAGCTTGACGAACTTGACCTTGCCGTTGTACTCGTCGGCCAGCTCCTCGACGATGGGGGCCACCATGCGGCAGGGGCCGCACCAGGGGGCCCAGAAGTCGACGAGCACGGGGATGTCGCTCTTGAGGACTTCGGACTCGAAGCTGGCGTCGCTCACTTCTGCTGGTTTGGGCATACTTTCTCCTCCTGGCGATGCCGGCCGTTGGCCCGCGCCGGCAGGTTGACTCATACGCTGGGCCCATGCTAGCATACCCCTGTGGGGTATGTCAACCAGGAGAGTACGATGACGCAAGAAGCGACGACTGATACCGAGGCCGTGCTGGCCCGTCTGCGACGCATCGAGGGACAGATCCGGGGGATCCACAAGATGCTGGCCGAGGGGCGTATGTGCGAGGACGTGCTGACACAACTGGTGGCCGCGCGCAGCAGCCTGGACCAGGTGGGGCTGCTGATCATGGACCATCACATCGAGCACTGTCTGCTATCGGGGCTGCCGGCGGATGCGGGGCTGCGCAACCTCCAGCAGGCGTTGCGCATGTGGCTGCGGTTCGGCGCTCCCACCGCCCCGTCCCCCTAGCCACAGTGACCGACCGGTAACGCGCGGCACCGGACCGGCGTCTTATCCCAGGAGGCAGACTGACCGGTCGGTATGATTCCATCGCCAGAAAGGGCTCGGGCGTCATGGCAACACTGTTGATCGCGCTCGCCGTCGTCCTGTTTGTCGCCCTGGTCGTCGTTGCCCTGGCGGGCAGCGGATGGCTGCCGCGCCTGGCCGCGCGGGGGGCGCACACCGCCGCCGGCGCGCTGGAGGCGCGGGGGAAGCGCAGCCGCCTGGACAGCAGGGATCGCGCCGAGCTGCGGGCCCGGCTCTGGGTCCCCTGGTAGCGGCTGGCGGCGGGACGGCGGTATAATCCTGAAGCGCATGACCGTCTTAGCCAGGTCGCCGGCGAAACGGCGGCGACGCGAGGAGACCCGCCAGCGCCTCATGGAGGCGGCCCTTTCGGTATTCGCCCGCCACGGCTACGACCGCGCCACGGTGGACGAGATCGTGGGGGAAGCCGGCTTCTCCAAGGGCGCCTTCTACGTCCACTTCGAGAGCAAAGAAGACCTGTTCTGGGCGATGCTGGAGGAGCGGCTGGCCCGCCAGCAGGAAGCTTTCCGGCAGACGCTGGACCCCGGCGCCCCTCTGTCCGACAACGTGCGCACGGTGCTGCGCGGCATCTTCGGGCTGCACCTCCAGGACCCGCTGTGGTCGGCGATGTTCATGGAGTTCGCGGCCCACGCCGCCCGCGACGAGAGGGTGCGGGAGAAGCTGACCGCCATGTATACCAGCTGGCGGACGTTCGCCGTGGAGGCCCTGGACGGCGCGCGGGAGGCGGGCGCCGTGCGGCGGGACATAGACCCGGAGTTCGTCGCTTCCCTGCTCATCGCCATCGTTGAAGGGACGATCTCCCAGTCGCGCCTGGCCCCGGAGCAGGTGCGGCTGGAGGAGATGATAGAGCCGCTGTCGCGGACGCTGGCGGAGTGGCTGTCGCCGTAGGGGAGCCGGGGTTCTACGTCTGCGGGTTGAAACCCGCAGCTTCACGAACGCGGCGGGCGTCGTAGGGACAGATCTTTAGGTCTGTCCACCGCAGCAGGATAGAGCTGTAGCCTCCAGCAGGAGAGTTCCCTCCAGGCCGGGCTGAAGCCCGGCCTTCGATGTGGTTGACGTTGTAGCGTAGGGGCGCCCCTCGCGGGCGCCCGAAGGGCAGGGGCCAGCCCTGCCCCTACGCTACGCGCTTTCGCTCTTGTCGGCGCGCGCGGCTTCGCCGGGCGCTATCTGTCGCCGTAAAGGGACAGCCTAGTCATGCCAGACCTCACGCCGGTATTCCTCGGCGGCGCGTTCGCGCTCCTCTTCGCTTATCTCAGCATGGGGGAGGGTATGCTTGGGTTCTCCGGCGGGCTTCGCTAGCTCCTCCAGGTCCTCCGCCAACTCTTGCTGGCCCAGCTTTCGCGTGAAGGGAGAGCCAAGGAAAGCCCACAGGCCACCGATAAACCGCCCCAGCCCCAAACCCCTTCTTGGTTGAAGGTGACTGTCCATCACCTGCCAATTATACCCCTGGAGGCGACTCGTACACTGCACGGGGCCGCAATTGTTCGGGGACATCAGGGGCGCATCACCCTTGGAGCGGTGGCCCCGGCGGGCGCCCGATTGGGCAGGGGCGAGCCCTGCCCCTACCGGGCCCGCGCCGGGGCCAGCTCCCGCAGCGCCTCCAGCATTCCCGACTGCGCGGCCTCTCGGGCCACCCGCAGGGCGCTGGTGATGGCGCGGGCGTCGCTGCGGCCGTGGCCGACGAAGACCAGGCCGTTGACCCCCAGCAGCGGCCCGGCGCCGTACTCGCGGTAGTCCAGCTTCTTGCGCAGGCCGGCAAAGGCCGGGAGTAAAAGCGCCCCCGCCGCGGCGTACCAGGGGCGGCTCTTGATGGCGCCGCGGAGCTGCCCCATGATGAACTCGGCCATCCCCTCCATGGTCTTGACGACGACGTTGCCGGTGAAGCCGTCGGTGACGATGACGTCGGCGGCGCCGAAGGGGACGTGGCGCCCCTCGACGTTGCCGATGAAGTTCAGGCCGCTGCCGGCGAGGAGGGTGTACGACTCCTGGGCCAGGGCGCTCCCCTTGTTCTCCTCCTCGCCGATGTTGAGGAGGGCGACGGTGGGCCGCTCCCTCTTCCAGACCCGCTCCATGTAAGCGGCGGCCATCTGGGCGAACTGGAGCAGGTACTCCGGCTTGCAGTCGGCGTTGGCGCCCACATCCAGGAAGACGGTCAGCTTGCCGGACAGCGGCATGAGCCCCACCAGGGACGGCCGCTCGATCCCGCGGATGCGGCCCAGGTACATGATGGCGGCGGCCATGACGGCGCCGGTGTTGCCGGCGGAGACGAAGGCGTCGGCCTGGCCCTGCTTGAGCAGGCGGAGGCCGACGACGATGGAGGAGTCCTTCTTGTGGCGCGCCGCCTGGGCCGGCTGCGCGTCCATCTCGATGACCTCGGACGCCGGGACGACGGTGATGGCATCGGGCCGGGGACCGGCCTTGGCCAGGCAGGCCTCGATGTCGTCCGGCCGGCCGACGAGGGCGACGCGGATGCCGAGGTCGCGGGCGGCCAGGACGGCGCCCTTGACGATCTCCGTGGGGGCGTGGTCGCCGCCCATAGCGTCCAGGGCGATGAGGGGATCAGCGGTGGTCACGGGGTATACGATACCGCAGACGGCGGCCCGTGGGCACCCTGTCCGCTCTCATCGAGACACCAACGTAGCGTCCCCTCATGCATCGTGCTGGTGTCCGATACGTATCTGACCCTAGTCACCCTGCCTCCGCAGGGTTAAATCTGTAGGCGGGTAGCTTTAGCTGCCCGCAGAGCCCCGTCGGGGTCTAAAGACCCCGACCTACATGTTGCCCCCCTCGAACTCCTCCCGCATCCGCCGGCGGAGATCGCCGTCCGCCAGCACATCCACGGCGGTCATGGCCAGGGCCTTGGCGGAGTCCAGGAGCCCCTGGTGGCCGGCCTCGCTGGCGGCGAACTCGCGGAACTCCACCGTGTGGATGGGGACGTCCGGCGGCGCCACGGCGATGGTGGGGTGGATGGCGGGCACGATGGCGCTGACGTTGCCCATGTCGGTGGAGCCCATGGAGCGGCGGGACTCGGCCTCGACGACCGTCCGGCCCAGGGCCTCGATGTTCGCCTTGTAGGTCTCGGCCAGGGCCAGGTTGGAGCGCATCGCCTTGTAGCGGGACTCCTCGCCCCAGCGGTGCTCCAGACGGCAGCCGGTGGCCTCGGCGGCACCCTGGAAGCAGGCCAGCACCTTGGCCTTCAGCGCCTCGTCCAGGTACTGGTCATCCTCGGCGCGGATGAGGAGGCTGGCCGCCGTGTGGTGGGGGATGACGTTCACGGCCTGGCCGCCGTCGGTGATGATGCCGTGGACGCGGGCCGAATCGCGGAGCTGCTGCCGCAGCAGGCCGATGTTGGCGAAGGCGGCGACCATGGCGTCCAGGGCGTTGACGCCGGCCTCGGGGCGGGCGGCGGCGTGGGCCGCCTTGCCGTGGAATTCCACCTCCAGCTCCAGGCAGGCCAGGGCGTAGCTGATGGCCACGTCGCGGTTGCCGGGGTGGGCCAGCATGGCGCAGGTGAGGCCGTCGAAGGCGCCGCGGGCGGCCATGTACACCTTGCCGCCGGCGGCCTCCTCGGCGGGGGTGCCGATGACCAGCACGGTGCCGCCGGTCTCGTCGACGATAGGTTTGGCGGCCAGGCCGGCCGCCGTGGAGGCGGTGCCGATGATATTGTGGCCGCACCCGTGGCCGACGCCCGGGAGGGCGTCGTACTCGGCGAGGAAGGCGACGCGGGGCTCGCCGGAGCCGTAGGACGCCCGAAAGGCCGTGGGGATCTGGCAGATCCCCCGCTCTACGGAGAAGCCGCTGGCCTCCAGGTAGTCGCTGAGCCAGGCGGCGGCCTTCTCCTCCTGAAAGGCGATCTCAGGGTTGGCGTGCAGGCGAAGCGAGAGCTGGATGAGCTCATCGCGGCGGCGGTCGATCTCCGCGCTGAGCCGCTGCTTGAGGGCCTGGAGGTCGGGCATCGTCGATAAGGTACACGGAACCAGGAGCAAGGAACAAGGGGGGCGGGCCCTGGAAGCAGCTCACGGGTGGATGATGTCCACCAAGGGGTGTTGCTCCGGTGGTCCAGGGCTCACCCTTCGACGGCGCTCAGGGTTCGCAACAAAGTTGGAACGCCGACGCGTGCCCTTCGACAAGCTCAGGGCGAACGGATCGTCGCACGTAATCGGGCCGCCACAGGTTCTTGTTCCTGGTTCCTGGTTCCGTACCCCGCGTCGCTGGGCTATACTCTAGTCGTTTCCGCCCCATGAATGCTTTTCCAGACCGAGGGGAGGCCCCTTCGACGGGCTCAGGACAGGCTCCTTTGACGATCACGGAAGAGTCCCTGAAGCGGTACATCCGAGACGTGCCGGACTTTCCCCAGCCCGGGGTGCTGTTCCGTGACATCACACCCCTGCTCCAGGACTCGCAGGCGTTCCAATGGGTAGTGGACCGGATGTCCGACGAGTTCAGGGGGGCAGGTCTCAACGCGGTAGTCGGCATTGAGTCCAGGGGGTTTCTGTTAGCGGCGCCCCTGGCCTACAAACTAGGCCTGCCCCTGGTCCCCGTCCGCAAGGCGGGCAAGCTGCCCTCCGCCCGCATGAGCGTGGAGTACGCCCTGGAGTACGGGGCGGGCCAGTTGGACATCCACGAGGACGCCCTGCGGCGCGACGACCGGGTGGTCATTGTGGACGACCTGCTGGCCACCGGCGGCACGGCCATGGCGACGGCCAAGCTGGTGGAGCTGCTGGGGGCTCGCGTGCACAGCTTCGCTTTCCTGGTGGAGCTGGCGCAGCTAGGCGGGCGGGAGAGACTGCGCGACTATCCGGCCTTCGCCCTGATCCGCTACGAGTGATGGCCGCAATACGGAGGGTCGCCACGCTCGCCGGCGGGAACGTCGCTGGGCGGCGATCCACGCGGTGGCGATAGCGTTCCGTTTGCTCACGGTTTGAAGGTGGGAAGATTGACCGCAGCTTGAAAGCTGCGGCATCGATAGGAATTGATGCCCCACCATTCATGGTTGGGCGTGGATAATCCCAAAGCCATGGTACGGCGAGACGCCGCCAGCGGTCGCCCTGAGCTGAGCTGAGCTCGTTCAGATACATCGCGTTACACCAGTATAGGGATGAAACGCCTCAAGAGGGGGGTACCTATGCAGGTGTACGGAGCGGTCCTGCCTGGGG
>JACPQO010000034.1 GCA_016190405.1 Chloroflexota bacterium
CACCTGCCGTAGGAACAGGGAACAAGGAACAAGGAACAAGGAACAAGGAACATGCCCCCCCACCACCCCGGCGGGGGGGCCGTCTTTTCGTGGGGAATGCAGGGATGAACCCCGTGGTCGCCCTCGCGGGAGCCAGGAACCAGGGGCGGTGGGGCCCGTGTTCCTGGTTCCGTGTTCCTGGTTTCTTGTTCCTGGCTGAAAAAGTGAACGAGATGTCACTATTTGCCGCGCCACATTTTATGATTTTTTTACCACCGGCTGGGTACGATTGTGAAGAGCGTCACGAATGGGCACTCGTCTAACCGCCCCCCTGAACATCTGCGCGAAACGTCCTGGTAGCGGCTGCCCGCCTTGTCTAAGGAGGACCCCAACATGATTTCAGCATCATCTCGTGCGCGCCATCTCGCGTTGCTACTACTGGCTGTAGGAGCCCTGTTCGCTGTGGGGTGGCTTACCGCCTCCCAGGTGTTCGGCTTCGCGGGCCACCAGGCCGCTTTCAACACCAAGTACGGCACTGCCGGCAGCAAGCTCGATAGCTGCACCACCTGCCACCTGGCGGACTTCAGCGGCAAGAACCCCTACGGCCTCGCCCTAGTAGCACAAGGCGGCGGCGATATCAATGTCAGACTTGCGGCCGTTGAGTCCCTGGACTCCGACGGCGACGGCGTCAGCAACATCGCCGAGATCAACGCCCGCACCTGGCCCGGCGACGCCGCAGACTACCCGTCCATCCAGGACCAGCTAGGCGCCTGCCTGGCAGTGACGAACATCGCCTGGAGCCTCAACAACCAGACCAAAGCCTGGTCGAGCTTCGATCCCGACCTTCCCCCTGCCTTGCAGAGCCTGACGCAGCTCGTGTCCCGCGGCGGCTACTTCGTCAACACCAGCGCCGACTGCACCATCACCATCGGCGCCGACAGCATCCTCCTGTACACCGGCTGGAACCTGTTCGGCTGGCCCTGAGGCGGAGGTGCCAGGAACCTGGAACCTGGAACCAGGGGGCGGTGGGGCCTTGTTGCTTGTTCCCTGTTCCTTGTTCCTTGTTCCTTGTTCCTCTCTACGATAGCGGACACTTCCCGCAGCCGCCCTGGCTACAGTAGCGGCGCAGCAGGTTGAGCATCCCCTGCTGGCGGCGTGTGTTCACGGCCACCCCCGGCCCTAACGCTTCATGGAGGTGGCGGACGGCGCCGTAGCGGACGGGCAAGGGCAGCCTTCCGTACAGCGCCCCCGCCGGCGCGGACAGCCGCGCATCCCCGCTGGCGGCGAAGTAGGGCAGCACCACGTTGGCCAGCATCTCCAGGGCTCGCCCGCGGCCGATGAAAGCCTGTCCTGAGCCCCGTCGAAGGGCCTGGCCCACGTCAGATACGCTGAGGGCGGCCAGCAGGCCGGCCATGCCCTCGCGGGGGCCGCCCGTCAGCGCCGCCGAAAGGCCGGCGGCCAGCCCCTTCTCGCAGAAGCGTACGGCCAGCCGGGCCGCCCCCTCCAGCCGCCGCCAGGGGTCGTTGCCGGGCCGCCCGCGACCGGCGGCACACCCGGGCGACCTGGGCGCCTGCGCCAGGAGCAGCCGGCGCCCCTCCGCCAGCCGCTGTCCGGGCGGCAGCCGGCTCAGCGCCGCCGATAGCCGCCGCCAGGACAGCCGCAGGGCCAGTTCACGGAAGGCCTGACGGTCGCCGCCGTAGCCCAGGGCCTCCAGCAGCCCCCGCCAGAGCGCCTCATCCGCCGGCTCCCGGTCCAGGAGGAGGCGCATCGCCGCCACCTTCTCGCCGAAGCGCCGGTCTCCCGTCTCGTCCAGGGCGGCGGCCACGGCATCGGCCCCCAGCCGGCTCAGGGCGCTGCGGCAAGGCTCCTGCCACAGGGCCGGCCGCTCCAGCCAGCGCCGGATCTGCCGCGCCCGCCCCTGGGCCCAGGGGGCCAGGGCCGCCACCGGCACCCGCCGGCCGCTGGCCAGCGGCGTGTCCTCCCCTTCGTCATCCCAGAACACCACGTGCAGGGCCAGGCCGTCGTAGGCCGGGTCCCGCCCGTGGCCGTGGCGGCGGAAGTCGCTGGCCCGCACGTGCAGCTCGATGTCACCCTGCAGGCGGCCCCAGGGCGTCGCCACCACGGCGTCCCGGAAGTCCGGCCCGGGCCCGCCGCCGCGGCGGCCCCGGTACACCACCCTCAGCCGCTGCCCCTGCCGCGTGTTCAGGGCCGCGCGGGGAAAGCGCTGGCCCTCCCAGAGGTGAGAGAGCTCGCGCTCGCTGAGAGAGACATGAGACTGGGGACATGAGACATGAACCGGCTGCAGCCCCGGCTCACATACTTTGAGCATCGCCCGGCCCCTCACGCCCTGTCTCCTGTCTCCTGTCTCCTGTCTCGTACTCGAATCCGGCCCGTTCGGCGATGATGGTCAGCAGGCGGGCCGAAGTGCCCCGCGGCCGGTAGCGGCCGGTCTCCCACTCGCTCACCGTCTGCTGGCGGGCGCCCAGCTCCTCGGCCAGCCCCTCCTGGCTCAGGCTCAGGTGGCGGCGCAGGGCCCGCACCTGGCCGGCGTCCCAGGCCGGCCCCCGCGGCCGGGGGCCCCGCTTCTGTGCGCGAGGCTGTGCCATGGCGCAATCTTACACGGTTCCGTGTAGTCTGGCAAGAGCATAGAGCATAGAGCAACGCGCCTTATACTCCTTGCTCTATGCTCTCTGTTCTTTGTTCATGCCCCGCTGCTCCAATGTGCCAGCGCTCACGCAAAAAGGGCGCGGAAGTGGCTCCCGGCTCTTGCGCGTCGCCGCCGCCTGCACTATCATGCCAGTGGTTAGCACTCGCCGCACTTGAGTGCTAACCGAACGCCTCACCGCAACATCTTCAACAAGGAGGGATCATCTAGTGGCTACCGCTACCAAGACGAAGACCGCCAGGGCGGCGAAGGTCGTCCCCCTGGGCGACCGCGTGGTCGTCAAGCAGGTCCGCCAGGAGGAGGTCCGGGCCAGCGGCCTGGTCATCCCCGACACCGCCCGCGAGAAGCCCCAGCTGGGTGAGGTGCTGGCCGTGGGACCCGGCCGCCTGGACGAGAACGGCAAGCGCCTGCCCATCGACCTCAAGGTGGGCGACCGCGTCCTCTACGCCAAGTACAGCGGCCAGGAGATCCCTCGCGGCGTCTACGGCGCCGACGAGGACGAGTACCTGGTTCTCAAAGAGTCCGACGTACTGGCCAAGCTGGCCTAGGGTAGGAACAAGGAACAGGGAACAAGGTGGGTGGTGGTCATGTTCCATGACCCTTGTTCCATGTTCCACCGACGAAGGAGGTAATCATGCCCGCCAAGCAACTGCTGTTCGATGAAGAGGCCCGCCGCAAGCTGAAGGACGGCGTGGACGCCCTGGCCGACGCCGTCCGCGTCACCCTGGGCCCCCGCGGCCGCAATGTGGTCCTCGAGAAGAAGTTCGGGCCGCCCGCCGTGGTGGACGACGGCGTCAGCGTGGCCAAGGAGATCGATCTCAAGGACCCCTTCGAGAACCTGGGCGCCCAGCTGGCCCGCGAGGTGGCCACCAAGACCAACGACGTGGCCGGCGACGGCACCACCACCGCCACCGTCCTGGCCCAGGCCATCGTCCGCGAGGGGATGCGTAACGTGGCCGCCGGCGCCAACCCCATGAGCCTCAAGCACGGCATCGAGGTCGGCCTCCAGACCGTCGTCGATACCC
>JACPQO010000035.1 GCA_016190405.1 Chloroflexota bacterium
GTGGTCACGTCCGGCGGCGCGGTAGCCTCGAACGTGGCGGTGGTCTCATTGTAGGCAGCCAGGGTCGTCGGCAGCACAGAGCCGACGCCGCCGTTTATCCCAACAATCCTTATGTTCTCGGCGCCGTTGGCGTCCACGAATCCCTTGCCGACGTCCATGGAGATGGCGGAGTCCGTAAGGAGGCCCGGCTTGTCCAAGTTGCTCTTGGTCACGATGGCCAAGTAGCCGATCTCTTTGAGCAGCGAGTTGCCGCCGCTGATGGCGTTTTCAATGGAGCGTTGCACGTCCTGGCTGGACGGCGTCCTGTCGGTGGCGACGCCGAGTGAGGCGTTCGCGGGCGCCATGTCTGTCAGGCCGATGGTGACGGAGACGGCGACGCGCCCGACCCGGGCGTCCTGGCTGGAGAAGTCGGTGATGGTAGCAGTCTTTTCGGACACCACCTGGTACCGGATCACGTCGGCGACGGCGCTGGTGCCGGTTCCGATCGCCGGCGTGGTGATAGCCTCGATGCGAGCGACGATGCGGCCGGCGCTGTCAAAGAGGGGGATGACCATGCGGTCGCGCGTGAAGGTCATGAGGGTCTCCGGGTCCTCAAAGGACTCGAGGACCTCACCCGGCGGAACCGGAACAGCGAACCGGAGTTTCACGCTGCCGGGGAAGAAATTGACGGAGCAGCTACTGACTGAGATAGTACGTCCGCGCACGACAGCCAATGTGCGTGTGGAACAAACCGTGCGGATGACAAAAGAGGGAGGTGTGAAGCGCGGCGTAGGGATCGGGCGCGGCGTGGGGTGGACGAGAGGGGTAGGCGTCGGCGACGGGAGCGCCGTGGGCGTCGGCTGGGCCGTAGGCGTGGGCAACGGCGACGGCGTTGGCGCCGGGGTCGACGTCGGCGCGATCGTCGGGATAGGGCGAGGTGTCGCCGTAGGCTCAGGCGTGGCGGTAGGCGCGGGAGTCGGGCTAGGCGTCGGCGACGGGAGTACCCTCGTCGGCTGCGGCGTAGGCGTGGGCAACGGCGTCGGGATAGCGGTCGCGGTTGGCGGGACCGGGGTGGTCGTCGGTGGCGGCACCGCCGTGGCCGTCGGGACCGTGATGGTCGGCGGGATGGCCGTCGGCGGAATGGGCGTCGGCGGAATGGGCGTGGGTACCGGCGTCGGCGGCACGATGGTTGGGGTCGGCGGCGCCGGGGTGGCGGTTGGAGGCGCGGGGGTGGCCGTCGGCGCGATAGTAGGAACAGCCGTAGGCACAGGTGTGGGTGGTACCGGTGTCGCTGTCGGCACCGGTGTCGCTGTCGGCACCGGCGTGTTCGTTGCTGGGAGAGGAGTAGGGGTATCGGGTGTCGTAGGGCCGGTGGTGCCGGTGGTGCCGGTGGTGCTGGTCGTCGTTTGTCCCAGCACGCCAGTGGGTGACCAGGGCGTGGCGATGGTGGAGACGACATATCCCGCAACAACCACCAGGCCAGCGATGATGAGAAGACGGAGCGTGTTGGATTGAGTCTTCATAATCGCCTCGCGACGCCAAGCATTCCTACCGCCGTTGGCAAGATGTCAACGCCGGCAACACGGGGATTGTCCCACTTCACCAGTTCATTGTCAAGCGAGCGCACGTTACATGCCACATGAATATTTTGCTTCCAGGCTAGCAGGAAGGACGCCCGTTGCATATGCGCGGAGGACACCATATCCCACTTTTCCGAGAGCAATCAAAAGGAAATGGTGTGCTTTTGGTGTGCATTCACCACCGAAGCGTTCTAAAGCGGCGTTTTCGTTCCTTCCCCGGGCCGGCCTGGAAGCCCCGCTACACCGTCAGGCGGCGGTAGAGGTAAAGGAGGCGCTGGGGGAGCATATTCACGTCCGACAGCACCTCATAGCCCATGTCCGAGCACATAGTCTTCAGATAGTCGTGGCCGGCCTTGTCTACGGTAAGGCAGAAGGGGATGATGTTGGCGTGGCGGGCTTCGGTCAGGGCCATGCGGGTATCGTGGACGGCGTACTCCTTCTCCCGCTGGTCGGCGATCTCCTCGATGCGCATGGCGTCCAGCCGCATCAGGGCCAGGGGCCCTACCAGCTCGCGCATGAGGTGCTGGAGCTGGGCCGGGTCGCGCCCGTAGTCCCGGTCCTGGGGCCGCCCGTCGCTGAGCATCATCAGGACCTTGGTGGTGGCCTCCTGCTGCTCCAGCTTGGTGATGGTGTGCCGCAGGGCGGTCCCCATGCGGGTGCCGTGAATGGGGGCGATCTTGTCGATGCGCCGCTTGACGGCGTCGCCGAGCTGCTCCTCCAGGTCCTTGATGACGATGAACTCCACGTGCTCACGCCCGTGGCCTGAGAAGCCGTAAATGCCGTAGCGGTCCCCGATCAGCTCCAGGGCACGAATCAGCAACACCAGGCTCTCGCGCTCCAGGTCGATGATCCGCTTGCCCCTCCATGGAGTGGGCCGCCCCGTGCCGCGATCGAAGGCCAGGGAGGTGTCGATCCGCTCGTCGGTTGAAACACTCATGTCGAGCAGCAGGGCAACTGCCACGTCGCGCTCGATCTTGTTGCGGCGCCAGTAGATCTTCTCGTCGGGCACCTGGCCGGCTCGCCGGTCGACGACGGAATCGATGACGGCGTCGAGGTCGAACTCCTGGCCGTCGTAGAGGCGCTTCTGCTTGCGTAGGCGCTCAGCGCGCAGCAGCTCGAACTGGCGGCGCACATCCTGGACGAGGCCGGGGAAGCTCTTCAGGGTCTCATCGAAGAAATCGACGGACCCTTCCTCCCCGACTCGCTCCCAGAGGCGGCACCAGTTTGGCTTGTAGCTCCGGGCGCGGAAGTCCCATTCGTCGTAGAGGAAGGCCGCGCCGTCGCCTTCAGCCGCCAGGCCCGCCTCCACCGGTTGGCGCCGTTGCCGGGCAGCACGCTTCTCGTGGGGCATTCCCTTGCCCGCCTCGCCGAGCAGGTTACGGATGAACCGAGCGCTCAAGGTCATGGGCGACGTCTGTAGGGCAGGCGGCAGCTCGATCTCCTTGCTCTTCTCCAGCAGCCCCTTGAGAGCCTCGGCCAGAGCGGGCAGCTCGGCCTTGAGCACGTCATCGGAGAGCTGCTGTCCCTCCCGCAAGGCGGTGAGGGTCTGGACCAGCTCGGGTTTCATCTCTCCGCGGTAATCCCACGGGTTCATGCCGGAGTAGTCGTGGCCGTCGGAGGCATCGATGCCATCGAGGTCGCAGCTCGTTCCCGCGTTGGCATCG
Source organism: Chloroflexota bacterium (assembly GCA_016190405.1). The sequence goes on from JACPQO010000035.1 coordinate 3,224, forward strand.
GCGAAGGCCAGCAGGAGCGCCGCGTGGTCCTCGCCATCGAGACGATAGCGGGCCTGTCCCAGGTCCACCGGCCGCCACTCCCGCGAGGGGATCTGATCGGGTTCGACGTTGGGCACGCGCCGCACCGTGGCGTAGAGACGGAGGGCGGCCTCGGCAGCATCGGCCACCGTGGCCTCGGCCGACTGGAGATGCCAGATGAGCCCCGCCGCGGCCTCGAGGGTAGGATGGAGGGCAAAGGGGGCCATGATCTCGGTGTCGCCGCCGGCGCTCAGCCGGGCGAGGATCTCGACCACCGACTCCCTCAGGGGGGCCTGCCACAAGGCATCACGCTGACCCAGCTCGTGGCCCTGGACGCGCCGGTACCCCGCTCGCAAACCCGGGTACTCGCGCCGGATCCCCGCATCCACCCGGGTGTCCTCCGCGATGGAGAACAGGTCTCCCGCGAGCTGCCGGTCGGCAAAGAGATCGAAGTAGCGTTCGAACTCCGCCAGGGTGCGGCGGCCATCCGACTCTGCCAGGTAGGGCCGCAGGCTCGGGAACAGGGCAGCGGGCGAATCCATGGCGAAGCGGAAGGTGCCGAACTCGAGGTGGCCCACCTGGTGCGCCACCATCACCTTGTAGACGGTGAAGTTCTCCTCCAGGCTGGGATGGCGGCTCACCTCGGGAGGCGCGTAGATGGCCGTCCCCTCCGTGGTGGGCCGCTCGCTGCGGACCCAGCCGATGCCGCGGCGCGCCAGCTCCTCCGTTGAAACCACCTGTACCACCCGACCACTGAGGGCCTGGCAGTAGAGGTGCAGCACCTGCCGCACGTCCTCCAGTGCCAGGGGAGCAGACTGCTCCCGTGACCCCACGCCTACCTCCGTCCCTGGCGCGGCGAAGTAGGCGACCTGAGCGTCGCCACTGTGTCGCAGCAATTCCTCGCCCTCGGCGCACCAGCGGTCGAGGCCGGCGATCCCCATGGTGCCCACCAGCGGGATGCTGCGCTTCAGCAGCTCCACGGCAGCCGCCGCCGAAACCTGGCCCACCCGCCGGCCAAGCCGGACGATCTCGGCGTGATGCTGATGATCCAGCTCTGACAGGGCCCTCCCCGCTTCGTCCACCGGCCGGAGCAGCGAGGCCACACCCACCTCCTCGTGGGAGTCGGCCGGCAGGAGGCCGCTGCCGTGGGTGGGCTCTGGTGTCATGTTGTAAGGATACCCGGTCACATTGAAGGGGTAGCCGGAGTGGGCCTGGTAACGAGCGCTGGCCAGGGCCCAGAACTGCTCCGAAAGCTCCACCAGCAGCGAGAGGTATTGCTGGCGAGCCAGGGCCTCGATGCGCCCCACGTGGCTGGCCGCGAGGTCGCACACGGTCAGCGCCAGGTCGGCCGAGTGCTGGCACAGCTCCTTCAGGAGGATGACGAAGTGGTCCACCTCCTCGGTCGCCAGCGAGCGCAGCAGCGCCGGACTGTGCTGGAAGAAGCGCACCGCCAGGGGGCCGGCCGCCTCGTGGGCGTAGTGGAGCCGCCGCCCCCACTGCAGCCACGCGTCTACCCGGTCGCCGGCCAGGACGTCGGGCATCTCGGCGCTGGCCCGGAAGTAGGCGCCGGCCAGCGCGCCGGAATCCTGGACCAGGCCGACCCCCAGCTCCGCCCAGCGCGCCACTTGAGGTTGAGAGAGGGACGACATCAGACGCGGGCTGGCGTGGAAATACCCGGCAGCCACCTCCCGCGTGCGGCGGGAGCGCCGTACGACTTCCAGGCTCAGCTCGGCCCAGGAGGCGACCTGGTCCGCCGAGAGGCTCTGGCTGACGAGGGTGAGAGCGAGCTGGAAATCGCGCGCCACGCCGTCGGCCATCGCCTCCAGCTCAGCGCGGACGGCCACAACGGCCTCTTCAGCAGCGCTCATAGGCCTGGGAGAGCGAATCAGAACTGGGTGGCGCGCTCTGCTTCGGAGCGGAGGCGCGACGTATCACGGGTTTCCAGGATGGTGTTCACCTGGTCCAACAGCGGTTGCCGTTCGTTGGCCAGCAGGCCCACGACGGGCAGATAGTTGGACTTCATGTTGCCGATGAGAGGAGTATCCCAGAGATCGACATGTTCGAGCAAGAGTCGCAGCTCCGCCAGGATGCCCCAGACATCTGGAGGAGTGAAATCCCCGTCCTTGAAGGCCCGGTGCAGGGGGGCGAGGGGCGAGACCACGATGGTGTGCATCCGGATCGAGCTGGGCCTCATGGCCGTCAGCACCCGCGCCGTGTTGAGCGCGTGGTCGCGAGAGCGGCTGACGCCTCCCAGGCCCAGGACGATGGTCACTGAGAGGAGTAAGCCGGCCTCGCGCACGCGGCGGCCCGCCGCCACCTGCTGCAGGCCCGTGCAGCCCTTCTCCATGGCGGCAAGAACGTCGTCGTCGCCCGATTCGACCCCCTGGTAGATGATGCCCAGGTTGTGCTCTTTCAGCTCGCGGAGCTGGTCAGGCGTGCGGCGCAGAATGTCCTTGGCGTTGCCGTAGATGCCCACGCGCTCGACCCAGGGCAACCGCTGGCGGATGTAGTCGAGCACCTCCAACAGGCGCTCGTGGCGGACGACGAGGGCGTCGCCATCGGTGATGAAGACCCGGTTGAAGGGCAGCCCCAGGCCGGCCACCTCGTCGATGTCGACCTTCACCTCCTCTAGCGGGCGAATGCGGAAGGGGTTGCCTTCGTTGATGGTACAGAACTGGCAGCGCCCGTGGGAGCAGCCGAAGGTGATGGGGAGGATCAGGCTGTGCGCCTCCACGGCAGGCCGGATCATCCGCTGGTACTGGAGGATGCGGGGGAGGCGCCCGGTCGAGACCATCGCAGCAATGCTAACACAGGCGGTGGCCGGCGGCGAACCGTGGCGCCGGACCAACCAGAACGGCCGCGCCGCTGGTCGATGGCGCCTGCCGTCCCATGCATCAGGCTCAAGAGCCTGTGAATCATCCGGATAGGCGGGGCTTACTAGCCCCGCCCGCAGGCGCTCGGCGGCTCGTAAGCCGCCGCTATCGGCGATTCGCGATGAGACGATGGTATACTGACCGAGATGCGTCCAGTGGCGATCCACCGGTAAGAAACCGTTGCTCGACTTCTTCCTGCGCGGCTTCGTGGCTCTGCTCGGCGCCTACGTGGCCGCCCTGTGGCTGGGGTTGGCCATCTGGGCCTACCGCGATGCCTGCGCCCGCAGCAAGGACGCAGCGGTGCGCCTGGGCGCGTTCCTCTTCTCCCTCGCCTTCGGGCTGCCGGGCCTGCTCCTGTACATCCTCCTTCGCCCTCGCGAGACGCTGGCCGAGGCCTACAGCCGAACCCTGGAGGAGGAAACGCTCCTGCAGGAGATCGAGGAGCAGCTTGCTTGCCCGAATTGCCGCAGGCGGATCGAGGAGGACTATCTCCTCTGCCCCCACTGCCGGGCTCAGTTGAAGCAGCGGTGCAGCCGCTGCGAGCGCCTCATGCACCTGCGGTGGTTGGCCTGCGCCTACTGCGGCGCCTCCGCTCCGGGAGGGGTCGCCAGGACGACCCCGCCGACCCAAGCACGGTTCGAGGAGACGGCGGCCGTCTCCTGACCCGTTGCCGGATGGCCTCTCCAACCGGCTCCCTTGCATGAGCATCCGGCGGCGCGTCGCCGTGACAACGGCCCGGCTGGCGGGCCGGATCAGCCGCGCCACGGGCCACGGCGGCACGGCCCTACCCGGCCTGGTAGGGCAGCGCCTGGCTCCAGGACTGCTCGGCCATCTCCTGAGTAAGCTTCCCCTGGGCCATGCGCTGATCAGCGCCACCAATGGCAAGACCACCACGGCTCACCTCGTCGGCGCGATGCTCCGAGAGGCCGGCTGGGAGCCCCTGCGCAACCAGGCAGGCTCGAACCTGGAGCGCGGCCTCCTTGCGAGCCTCCTGGCCCACGTGGACGCCCAGGGACGCGTACGAGCCAGCGCTGCGACGGTCGGGATCTTCGAGGTGGACGAGGCGGCTGTTCCGGCGGTCACCGAGGCAGCAGCCCCCCGGGTGGTGGCCCTGGGCAACCTGTTCCGGGATCAGCTCGACCGGTATGGCGAGGTGGACTGGGTGGCGGCCTTGTGGAGCCGGGCCGTGGGCCGGCTCCCGCCGCAGACCGTCGTCGTCTTGAATAGCGACGATCCGCTGGTGGCTTCTCTGGGCCACGATGGACGGTGCAGGACCCTCTACTATGGGATCGAGGATCTGGCCGTGGCGCGGCCCAGCCGGCCCCATGCCAGCGACTCCCATGCCTGCCCGACCTGCGGCCAGGACTACACCTACGCCGGGGTCTTCTACAGCCACCTGGGGCACTATCGATGCGCGCCCTGCGGCCGCGAACGGCCCCGGCCCCACGTCTCCGCCACCCAGGTGCACACTCGCGGGTTGAGGGGCTGCAGCGCCCGGATGGAGACCCCCGAGGGCGCATTCGCCCTGGACCTGAGGCTGCCTGGCCTCTACAACCTCCACAATGCCCTGGCCGCCACTGCCACCGCCCTGGCCCTGGGCGCACCCCTCGATGCCATCCAGCGCGCCCTGGCCAGCGTCGCGCCGGCCTTCGGCCGTGGCGAGACGGCCGAGGTGGAAGGACGGCAAGTGGCGATCCTGCTGGTGAAGAACCCGGTCGGCTTCAGCGAGACCTTGAAGGCGGTGTTCGACGAGGCTGGACAGCGCCACCTCCTGCTGGCCCTCAACGACGGCATCGCCGACGGCCGCGACGTCTCGTGGATCTGGGATGCCGACGTAGAGCCCGCTCTGGGCCGCTGCGCGTCCCTGGTCATCGGCGGCAACCGCGCACACGACCTGGCACTTCGCTTCAAGTATGCGGCCGCCTCGGCAGGGCAGGACGAGCCCCAGCCGACCGTCGTCGCCGGCGATGTGCGACAAGCCCTCGACGTGGCCCTGGAGCGAACGCCTCAGGGCGAGACCCTGTACGTGTTGCCCACCTATACCGCCATGTTGACGCTGCGAGAGGTGGTGGCGCGCCGAGCAGGGCTCAGGCGTTTCTGGGAATCCGGATGAACCGCCGTCTCGTCCTCGTCCACCTCTACCCGGCGCTGATGAACCTCTACGGCGACCGGGGCAACATCTTGTGCCTGGAGCGCCGCTGTCGCTGGCGGGGCATCGAGCTGGAGATCAGGAGCCGGGGGCTCGGCGATTCTTTCGAGCCGGCGGAGACCGATCTCGTGTTCATCGGCGGCAGCCAGGACCGGGAGCAGCGGGCTGTGGCCCGCGACCTGCGGGAGGTGAAGGGGCCAGGGCTGCGACGAGCCGCCGAGGAGGGGGCAGTTATCCTGGCCGTTTGTGGCGGCTACCAGCTCCTGGGCCACTCCTACCGGCCCGCCGAGGGCGAGACCCTGGAAGGGCTGAGCATCTTCGACGCGTGGACAGAGCACCCCGGACCCTCAGCGCGGCGCTGCATCGGTAACGTCCTGCTCCAGTGGCAGACCCAGACCCTGGTTGGCTTCGAGAACCACGGCGGCCGCACCTACCTGGGGCCCGGGGCCCGGCCGCTGGGCCGGGTGCTGGCGGGCCACGGCAACAACGACCGCGACGGCACCGAGGGCGCCGTCTGGAACAACTGCCACGGCACCTACCTCCATGGCTCGCTGCTCCCCAAGAACCCCCACTTCGCCGACCACCTCATCCGCCTGGCCCTGGCGCGCCGCTATGGCGACGGCCACCTTGAGCCGCTGGACGACAGCCTGGAGGACGATGCCCACGCCTGGGCCGCGCGGGTGGCCAGGGGTGGGGGCTTGCTGAGGAGGCTCTCGGCGATCAGGCGCCGCCCGGCCAGAGCCGCGACCGTGAGGGAGCGGTGAGGAACCGCTCGGCGATCAGGCGCTGCTCGGTGAGCAGCGTGGCGGCGCTGCTCCCTGACCCGCCTGAGGCGGGCGGCGCTGACTGATCTCCGGCAGGACTACCGGTCGCCGGGGCGAATGCCGCCCGTGTAGAGGGCCTCGCGCACCTCCTGCACCTGGCGCAGGAGGCGCGA
>JACPQO010000001.1 GCA_016190405.1 Chloroflexota bacterium
AGGTCGGAGCCGCAGATGCCGCAGGCCCGCACCCGCACCAGCACCTCGCCCGGCCCCGGGGACGGCGCCGGCGCCTGGTGGACCTCGATTTTCTGCCTGCCTGCGCAGAAGGCGGCGGTCATCTGGGACATCATGCGGCTAATTCTAGCAGAGGAGCATGTGGACACGAACCCCGTAGGGGCGCAGCATGCCGCGCCCCTACAGTGCGCGGCCGCAGGGATACGCCTTACGCCGGCACGAGACGGCGGCGAAGAGGCTGGGGTATCATCTATACATGCGGGCCATCAATCAGCCGGTCAGCTGGTGGGGCTGGCACTGGGAGCCGTCCGTCCCCATGTCCGCGATCGAGCTGATCCGCGCGGGCAGCATGTCGCCGCGGCTGGCGGCCATGTTCTGGATCGCCATGGAGCGGGGCGCCTCGCTCATCGTGGCCGCCGACCCACCCTCCGCCGGCAAAACCACCACGCTCACCGCGCTCATGTCGTTCACGCCGCCGGATACCCTGGTCTACTTCACGCGCGGCCTGGGCGAGCCGTTCGCCCTTCCCGCGCGAACGAACTCGCACCCCACGTACATCCTGATCAATGAGATGAGCGACCACCTGCCGGTGTATACGTGGGACGACAACGCCCGCCGCGCCTTCGAGCTGCTGGCCGAGGGCTACTCCCTGGCCACAACCATGCACGACGATACCGTCGAGGGCGTGGTCGGCCAGCTGGAAGGCGACCTGCGCATCCCCCGGCAGCAGATCGCCAACCTCACCTTCATCGTGACCCTGCACGTCGGCTACAACGGCGGCCAGCGACGGCGGGTTCGGGAGGTGGCCTTCCTTCAGGCCAACGGCGCCGACCTCGCCGCCAGCAGGGTCGCGGGCTGGGTCAGCGATAGCGACGACTTCGAGGTGCTATCGGATACCCCTCAGCGCCAGGCCTTCGCCCGATGGGCGGGACTGCCAGCGGATGCCTTGGAGCCGGAGCTGGCGCGGCGGGAGGCGTTCCTGCGCCGGCTCCTGGACGAGGGGATCGAGTCCGTCCGCGATGTGAGCGCGGCGATCGAGCGGTACTACGAACAGGTCATCAGACAGCCATAACGATGTAGCGGAAGCCTTTAGGCTTCCACCCTATGCGCTGGAGGCCTGAAGGCCTCCTCTACATTTCTGATCAGGCCGCGGCCAGGAGCTTAGCCGCCGCCCGCTGCCAGTCGGAGAAATCCTCGAAGACGATCCGGGCGCCGCAGCGCCGCAGCTCATCGGCGCTGTGGCGGCCGGTAGCCACGGCGACGGCCACCACGCCGTTGGCCAGCGCCGATGTCACGTCGTGCGGCGTGTCGCCGATCACCAGGATTTCCTCAGGCCGCGCGCCGTCCGCCAGCCGCTGCACCGCCAGCAGGACGACGTCGTTCCGGTCCTCGCTCTCCTCGCCGAACGCGCCGCCGGAGAAGAAGCCGTCGAGCCCGTAGTAGGCCAGCTTCAGGCGGGCGCCCTCGCTGAAGTTGCCGGTCGCCAGCCCCAGCCGCACGTTCGGGCGGCCGCTGAGCGCTTCTAGCAGTTGCGGGAAGCCGGGCATCAGCCGGCCCTGCTTCTGGCGCAGCGCCTCCGGCAGTAGGGCGTAGTAACGCCGGCTGAATTCCGCCAGGTACGCCTCGAAGTCGCCCTGGATGGCCTGCTGGCGCAGCGCTTCCGCGAAGATATAGCGGTCCGTGCGGCCGCTGAACTCCACCCGCGCGAAGCCGTTGTCGATGTCGAACATGTCACGAAAGGCCGCATTCATCGCCTGCGTGCCGGCGCCGCCGCTCCACAGCAGCGTGTTGTCGATGTCAAACAAGAGCGCTCTGGTCAAGGCTGGCGCTTCTCCTCCCAGGCCACCCCCACCGCCCGCTTGCCCGTGTGCACCAGGAAGGCCGGGCCGATCTTGGCCTCCACGATCTGCTCTCGCTTCAGGTTCAGCGCCTTGGTCAGCCGTTGCACCAGGATCTCCTTGAGGTCGGGGGCGATCCCCTCGATGACCGAGATGCGGCCCAGGTTACGGCTGCGCCGCACTTCCTCGACTATGGAGTCGATCGCCTTCTCCATGCGCCCGCGCACCCTGCCGAACAGGACCACGCCGCCGCCGCGCAGGGTGATAATGGGCCGGATATTGAGGACGGACGTCAGGAGGTGCTGGACGGAGCGAGCGCGGCCGCTCTTCACCAGGTACTTCGTCGTCTCGAAGGTGGCCAGGAAGCGGATGCGCGAGCTGAGCTCCTCCACGGCGCGGCGGGCCTCCGCCAGGCTGAACCCCTGGCGACGGGCCTCGGCCGCCTCCAGCAGCAGGAAACCCTGGGCCATAGAGCCGCCCTGGGAGTCGGCCACCTCAACCTCGACCTCCGGCTTCTGCTGGCGAAGCAGGTTCGCCGCCTCCAGGGCCGACTCATAGGTCTTGCTGAGGCCGGAAGAGATTGTGATGGCCAGGATCTTCTCGTATCCCTCCTGAAGGCAGCGACGGAACGCCTCCAGGAACCGCCCCGGCGCCGGCGCCGCCGTCGTCGGGTAGCCGGCGCCCCGCTCGTAGCGGTCCAGCAGGTCGGCGAACTCATCGAGACCGAGGACGCCGTCGTCCACGCTGCCGTCCACGCCGAAGTTGATGGTGAACGGGACCTCGCGGTAGTCGTCGCTGTGCCAGAGGGCGGGCGGCACGTTGTGGCCGCTATCGCTGACGATGGCGAAGCCCCTCATCCCTGATTCCCCTCTCCCCGGAACATGGAACAAGGTTCACGGAACAAGAAGGCAGGAATCTTACGAAACGAAATCATCTTGTTCCCCGTTCCATGTTCCATGTTCCTGGGGTTGCGGTGGGTGGGGCAAGCCCTACTTCTCGACGGGGAGCCCGGCCTTGATCCACGCCTCGGTGCCGCCCTCCAGGTTGTACAGACGGGTGAGGCCGGCGGCGGCGGCCATCTCGCAGGCCAGAGCGCTCCTCTGGCCCACGGCGCACAGGAAGATGATCTCCTTATCGGGGGGTAGCTCGTCGCGGCGGGCGTAGACCGTC
>JACPQO010000038.1 GCA_016190405.1 Chloroflexota bacterium
GAGCCCTTCGACTGCGCTCAGGACAGGCCTCAGGACGATCGGATAGCAGCCTGGGTGCGCGAGAGAGGGTGACCGGCAGGCGGGGGTATTTTAGACCCCCGCAAGTCGGGGTCTGAAGACCCCGACCTACACCATAAGGCCGGGCTCAAGCCGTCAGCCTTCGCCGGACTTCATCCTCGTTGAGGCCGTCGACAAACAGCAGCTTGTCGCGAGAGGCAGCTCCTCGCACCAGCGTCACGTTGCTGGCGGGCACCCCGAGCTGCCGTGCCAGCAGACGGCACACGGCCGTATTAGCGCGCCCGCGCTCCGGCGCCGCTCGCACAGACATCCTCAGGACATCGCCCTGCCAGCCCAGGAGGGCGTCGGCGCGGGCGCCGGGTGTCACGCGCACGTTCAGGTAGGCCATCCTGTCCCTACGAGAGGTTTTTGCTATTATAACCGCGCCGTGATTGAGATGTTGCTGCGCCTGCACGACTTACAGAAGGGTGACCTATGAGCGACCACTGGCCAGAACCCGAACACCGTTTCTATCAGTCGCAGCGGTTGAGGCTCCACTACGTGGTCTGGGGAGATGCCGGCAAGCCACCGATGATGCTCATCCACGGCGGCCGGGACCACTGCCGGAACTGGGACGCCGTGGCCGCTGGCCTGACAGGTCGCTACGCCATCTATGCGCCCGACCTGCGGGGCCACGGCGACAGCGAGTGGGCCCTGGGCGGGATGTACAGCCTCCCCGAGTTCGTGCTGGACGTGGCCACCCTGGCCGCCTCGATAGAGGGGCCCCTGACCCTCATCGGCCACTCCCTGGGGGGCGCCATCGCCCTCCAGTACGCGGGCACCTTCCCGGACCGCGTCGCCAAGGTGATCGCCATCGAAGGATGGGGCCCGCCGCTGCTGGAGCACCAGACGGCCCACGTGCGAATGCGGCAGTGGATCGGTCACATGCACGAGATGGAGGAGCGCCGGCCTCGCCGCTACCCGACCGTAGAGGACGCCACGAGGCGTATGCTGGAGGCCAACCCGCACCTGACGCCGGAGATGGCGCTCCACCTGACCAAGCACGGCACCGGGCGCAACGACGACCGCACCCTATCCTGGAAATTCGATAACTACGTGCGGATCCGCTCGCCCTACGAATTCAACCTGGAGGACGCCCAGGACATCTGGGCGCAGATCCGCTCGCCGGTGCTGCTGGTCAAAGGCGCCGAAAGCTGGGCGCTGGACCCGGAGAAGGACGGCCGGGCGCGGGTCATCCCCGATCGGCGCACCGTCATGATCCAGGGGGCCGGTCACTGGGTGCACCACGACCAGCTGGAGCGGTTCCTGGAGGTGGCCTCGCAGTTCCTGACAGACCATTGAACCAAGAGCACGAGCAGTCGCCTTGCTCGTTTGCTCTTTGCTCTTTGTTCTATTGCTCCGGGGAGGCGCGCTAAAGGGGTGGAGCTCTACACCGTCGGCCACTCCACTCGAAGCCTGGAAGAGCTTATCGAGGCGCTGCAGTCCCACGGCGTCCGGCTGCTGGTGGACATCCGCTCCGTCCCGCGCTCGCGGCACGTGCCGCAGTCGAACCAGGACGTCCTGGCAGAGGCGCTGCCGGCAGCGGGCATCGGCTATCTGCACATGAAGGCGCTGGGGGGCTGGCGCAAGGACTCGCGGCCGGACTCGCCCAACACCGGCTGGCGCAGCCCGGGGTTCCGCGCCTACGCCGACTATATGCTGACGGAGGAGTTCGAGGCGGCGCTGGCGGAGCTGCTGGCGCACGCTCAGGAGCGCCCGACCGCCATCATGTGCGCCGAGGCTACGCCTTACCGCTGCCATCGCTCGCTGGTCTCCGACGCGCTGACCGCGAGAGACGTGCGCGTGCTGCACATCATGGCCCCCGGCAAGTCGCAGCCGCACCGGCTGACCTCCTTCGCGCGGGTGGAGGGGAGCCGCGTCACCTACCCGCCACCCCCGTGATATCATTTCGACACTGGATTGGGGGTCAACATGCCGGTTGAGACACCGCGAACGGTCGACGAGCTTACGCCGGAGTATCTGTCCGGCGTGGCCGCGAGGATGCTGGGCGACCCCTCCCTGGAGGTCACCAGTTTCACGGTGACGCCTGATCCGTTCGAGTTCCCCCGCTTCGGGGAGAAGCAGTTCTTCGAGATCGCCTTCGGCTATCGCGGCAGCGGCGGCGGGGGAACCTCGACGATGATCCTGCGCGTCCTGCCGCCCATGGACGCCGTGATGATGCTCACCGGCGACACCGAGCACCGCGAGCTGAAGGCGTTCGAGACGGGGCTGCTGGCCATGGTGCCGCCCACGTTCCACGTGCCTTACATCGACATCGTTCACCGCCCGGAGCGGGAGCAGTACTGGGTGTTCGTGGAGGACGTCCGGCCGGACATGGCGCGGCTGGGCATGACCGAGGCCCTGGGGGATGAGACGCTGCGGCTCATCCTGTCGCACCTGGCGGCCTTCCACGCGGCGTTCTGGGGACGCCATGACGTGCTCGGCCAGCCCTGGCTGATGCGGCTGGAGCGGCCGGTGGACTACTTCTACCGCTGCATCGTGGACATCCTGGACGGGATGAAGGGGGCATCCGAGCCCTCCCGCTACATCATCGATAAGTGGCCGTGGCTTCAGGAAGGGGTGCTGCGCCTTTTCGACTCCCTGGCGCCGCCGACGCGACACTGGATGGAGACGCTGTACCGGGAGCCGGAGCGGCTCCTGGAGAAGGTGAGGCCGCTGTCCCGCACCCTCTGCCATTACGACTTCGACAACCGCAACCTGGGCATCCGCGAAGGAGCGAACGGTCCCCAGACGGTAGTCATCGACTGGGAGATTGTGGGCGAAGGGCTATCCTCAGCGGACGTGGGGCGGTTCCTGGCCTACCAGCAGCCGCCCAACGCGGGGGAGCTGGTGGAGCACTACCTGGACGAGCTGGAGCGCCACCTGGGCCGCAGCATGGACCGGGAGGAATGGCATTACGGGTCGGAGCTGGTGACGGTGGCCATCTGGCAGATCATAGGCGTGCAGTTCGGGGCGCTGGTCAGCACGCCGACCTCGCCGGTGTCAGCGGAGCAGCGCCAGGGGCTGAAGGCCCGCGTCTACTCGGACATCGAGCACGTGCAGGCGCTGGTGCGCAAGCACCGGATGGCGTGACCTGCCCACACGGGCGGGCTGGATGGCCCGCGCTACGACTTGGTGGGGCTACACCTTCCGCTTGCCGTAGTAGGGCAGGAGCGTTTCAAATATCCTACCCCGCGCATTGAAATGCGCAGCTCCGGACGGCAGATCGTAGCTGCAGGGCTTCAGCCCTGCCCGGTAGCGGGCTTCTTGTACATGACCGTGGCTAGGGCAACGAGGCCCCGCCTGGCGACCTGAAGCTCGCTGCTAGACCTTCCGCTTCCCGTAGTACGGCAAGAGCGTCTCGTCGCTGGCCTTCTTCTCTTCCGCCGCGGGGGCCGGGGCCGGGGCCTTGGGGGGCGGCGCCGCCATTCCCATCAGGGCCAGGGTCACCGGCGCGATGGGCTCGCCATCGATGAGGACGTTCAGGCAGGCCGGCCGCCCGGAAGCGAATGCCCGCTCCAGGGCCGGCCTGATCTCTGCGGGCCGCTCCACCAGCTCGGCGTGGCAGCCGAAGCCCTCGGCCGCCTTCTCGTAGTGCACGAGCCCCAGCTCGGTGGCCACGGTGCGGCCCTGGAACATCATCTGCTGGCCGTGCTTGGACATGCCCCAGGCGCCGTCGTTGAACACCACCTTGACCACGGGCAGGTTGTGGCGGGCCATCGTATCGAACTCGGCGAAATTCAGGCCCACCGAGCCATCGCCGCTGACCACCAGGACCTGACGGTCGGGGAAGGCGAGCTTGGCGGCGGCGCCGAAGGGAAGCCCGACGCCCAGGCAGCCCAGGTATCCGTGCGAGAGGAAGGAGCCGGGGCGCGTCTGCTGGAGGGCCGAGCCGATCCAGTCGGCCGCCTCGCCGCCGTCGGCGACGACGATGGCGTCGTCGTCCAGAGAAGCGGCGATGTCGTGGCCCAGGCGGTGGGGATGGATGGGGGTAGCGTCGCTGTCCAGGACATGGGCGAAGGCCCGGGCCCGTCCCGTCTTGGCGGTGGTTAGAGCGTCGAGCCAGGCGGCGCGAGAGGGCCAGCGGCGGCCCTTAGCGCCGGCGATCAGCTGCCGCAGCACCTGGCGGCAGTCGCCGGCGATGCCGAGCTGGATGTCGCGGTTGCGGCCGATCTCCGCCGGCTCGATGTCCACCTGGATGACCTTGGCGTCGGGCGGGATGATGGAGCGCCGGCCGCCGGTAAACATGCCGAGCCGGGCACCCAGGATGAGGATGACGTCCGGCAGGCCGCCCTGACCGCCGAGGGCGGAGCTGACCATAAGGCCGTAGCCGTTGAAGCCCAGAGGGCCGTCCTCGGGCACGGCGCCGCGGGCCTTGGAGTTGGCGAAGACCGGCGTCTCGGTCATTTCGGCGAACTCCCGCAGCTCGGCGGCGGCCCCGGCGAACCAGACGCCGCCGCCGGCCATGATAGCCGGGCGCTGGGCGGCGGCCAGCAGCTCCAGGGCCCGGGCCACCGCCTCGGGCTGGGCCGCCGGCGCGGCCTCGGGGATGAACTGCGCCGGCCAGGAGACGCGCTCCTCTTCAACACCCCCGAAGAGGACGTCGATGGGGAGCTCCAGGTACACGGGGCCGGGACGCCCCGTGATGGCCTGCCGCAGGGCCATAGCGGTCAGGTCAGGGATGCGCTGCGTGTGGTAGACCGTACGCGACCACTTGGTAATGGGCCGCATCATCTCCAGCTGGGGCATCCCCTGCAAGGGCAGCGTCTCGTCGTCCAGCAGGGGGCTGCGGCCGCCCAGGACCAGCATGGGGACGCAGTCCAGGTAGGCGTTGGTCACGGCCGTGACCGCGTCGGTGGTGCCGGGGCCGGCGGTGTCGGCGCAGACTCCCACGCGACCGGTGGCGCGCGCCCAGCCGTCGGCCATGTGGCCGGCGGCCTGCTCATGCCGCACATCGATGATGCGGAAGCCCTGTCGGTCGCAGGCCTCCAGGATGGGGTCCAGGTGACCCCCGTGAAGGGTGAACAGTTCGCGGACGCCGGCGCTGGCCAGGACGCGGGCCACCATCTCGCCGCCGTTGACTCTACTCATGGCGCACCTCCTACTGCCTCTGCGGGGCGTGTGCATTATAAGCCGATTTGCCCGGCCAGGAAACGGTGCGCTGGTGGCGCTGGCATCTCAAAGATTCATGTTCCTGGGATTATCCATACCCCACCATGAATGGTGGGGCATCAACTCGAAATCGATGCCGCAGCCCTTCGACTCCGCTCAGGACAGGCTTTCAAGCTGCGGTGGAGCTTGCCTTCCAACCATGAATGAACGGAACGCTATCTTAGGGGGTTTGGGCGAGAAACGAGAGAAAGTCGCTAACCGCCGGGGACGAAGGTGGCCATCTCGGGGATCGCTGCGGCGGCCTGCCGGCGCCCGTCGTGGTCGTGGGGGCGGATAAGGCCGCGGCGCTCGACCTCCAGGAAGGCGCGTACCACCGTGGGGTCGAACTGCTTGCCGGAGTTGCGAACGATCTCATCGATGGCCTGCCGGTGGCTGCGGGCGCGCCGGTAGGGGCGATCAGATGTGATGGCGTCGTAGGTGTCCACAACGGCGAAGATGCGGGCTCCTACCGGGATTCCCTGGCCCCGCAGCTGGCGGGGGTAGCCGCCGCCGTCGTAGCGTTCGTGGTGGGAGTGGACGATCTCGGCGACACTCTCCAGACCCTCGATGTCGGCCAGGATCTGGAAACCCAGGCCGGGATGACGCCGCATCTCGGCCCACTCGTCCTCGGTCAGCGACGCGGGCTTGGAGAGGATGGCGTCGGGCACGCCTATCTTGCCGATGTCGTGCAGGGCCGCCGCCTGCTCGATCTTCTTCACGTGCGCGTCGGGGAGTCCCATTCGCCTGGCGACCAGGCGGGCCAGGTGGGCGACGCGCTGAGAATGGCCCTGGGTGGCGCTATCCCGCATGTCCAGGGCGCTGCACAGGACCTGCATGATGGACTGGTACTGCCTGTGGTTCAGGCGCATGTTTTCCAGGCTGAGACCGATGACGATGCCGATGGACTCCAGCAGCTTGCGGTCGTGGAGGTCGGATGCGCGCCGCGAGCCGATAAGGCAGAGGACGGCGACGACGCGCTCCATGGATATCAGGGGCACATAGGCCACGGTGTGGGCGCCATCGAAGAGGCCGGACCAGCAGGGGTGATCGGACAGTTGTCCCAGGATGGCGCGATGTCCTTCCAGGACCCGCCGCATCGGTCCCTGGTCCGTAGTGAGGTGCTGACGCCCCGGCCAGGTCTCCGGCAGGCCATGACTAGCCAGGGGCACGAGCCGCTGAGCCGGGTCTACCCAGGCCAGGAGGGCGGCTTCGGTCCTGAGGTAGGAGCTGGTCAGCTGGAGCGCCAGGTCGCAGGCCCGGCGAAGGTCGAACACGGCGCTGAGCTGAAGGGCGATGAGGTGAGGATAGGTGCTCTGTTTGCGGAGCTTGAATATCAGCCGGAAGGATCCTTCTATAGCGCCGGTGGCGATAGCCATAGCGACAAGGAAGGGGATTATCATCTCAGACAGCGTGAATTCGAGAAGGATGTAATAGAGGGGCTGGATGGCGCAGATGGCGGCGTACACCCCCGCCTGCACCATGCGCTTGATTCTAATGGCTTCCCGAATCGGCTCTGGGACGCTGTTGCGTTGGCGCTTCAAGGTTACGGGACCTGTGGATCGGGCTCATTGTCGCCCATGACCTCGTCTGTCCTGCGGAAGACGGTGGGCACGGGAGCCAACTGGGCGCCGTTGCCGCCGTCTTCGGAAGGACCGGCACAGGCCTTCTTGCGGGCCTGCTTCTGAGCGTACATGGAGGCGTCGGCCTCCTGCATGATGGCGTCCACCGACTCGCCGGCCCAGGGGTATCCGGACATGCCTATGGAGGCAGTCAGGCGTAGGGTCAGTCCATCCTCGTCGATGATGTTGGTCTTGTCGAGCGCCCGGGTCAGGCGTTCCATCATGGTGCAGCCGCCGCGTTTGGACGTGTCCGGCAGGATGATGGCGAACTCATCGCCGCCGCTGCGAGCGGGTACGTCGGTGGCGCGGGTGTGGTTGAGCAGGAAGCGCCCGAAGCTGGCCAGAGCCTTGTCGCCCATAAGGTGGCCATATGTGTCGTTCACCGCTTTGAGGGAGTCGATATCGATGGTAAGCACCGTCAGTGGCCGTTGGAAGCCGCGGGCGCTCTGGAGCTCGCGCTCCAACCGGTCGAACAGGTAGCGGCGGTTGAACAGCTGGGTCAGGTCGTCGCGCATCGCCATGTTCTCCAGCTCCATATTGTGGACCAGGAGTTGAAGACGCAGCCTCTTCTCGAGGTTGACGGCCACCCTGCGGCCAAAGGCGGCGGCCAGGAAGGCGTACGCCGCCAGGCCGGCGAACACGAGCGTATCGAAGATGAATCTGATAGACCCGTAATCGTGAAGGCTGACGACCCACCAACCGACCAGCAGGAGAACTCCACCCACGAGACGCAGGCACCAGATCAGCCGGTTTAGACCTCGGGAGTCGCCGGCGCCCTTGACCTCGATGGCCTCCGCTGCACTATAGTCACTTGGTTTGGTCACTTGAGCCGACCCTTTGAGCCCGATGGCTCTACAGCGCTGGATGCGACAGTTGTCTGGATATGTACCCACTGATGAGACGTTTCCTTTGGAAGCGCCGTTACAGAGAAGGCGCAATTGCGGCTCCGGAGGCCGCGGGCGGCAGCCGTCCCGGATGTCTTGTTGATGGCCTGAGTGGGAGGTAATACAATCCTCCTTGGGCGGGCCCGTAGCTCAAGGGCAGAGCGACCGGCTCATAACCGGTTGGTTCCAGGTTCGAATCCTGGCGGGCCCACCATTTATTTGTCAGGAGCCGTTATGCTCGAAGCCAAGATCGAGGCCTACCTCAAGGCGAAGCTGCCCGCGGCCGAGCAGCTAGCGGTCGCCAATCTCTGGCGCATTCCCGGCGGGGCCTCCCGCGAGACGTGGGCCTTCGACGCGCGCTGGCGAGAGGGGGGACAGGAGGTTGTGCGGGGCTTCGTGCTGAGGCGCGACCCGGATGCCAGCCTGCTGGAGACGGAACGCGACGTGGAGTTCCGGGTCATGGACGCCGTGTGGTCGCAGGGGGTGCCGGTGCCCAAGATGCACTGGTTGGAGCAGGACGGCGCCTGGCTGGAGCGGCCGTTCTTCATCATGGACCGGGTGGACGGCTGTGAGACGAGCCCCACCAAGCTGCTGATGGAGCCGCAGTTCGTGCCGGCGCACGGCAGCATCGCCCGCCGCTTCGTGGAGATCCTGGCCAAAATCCACGGACTGGACTGGCGGGCCCTCGGGCTCGATTTCCTGGGGGCGCCGGCTGGCCCGAAGGATTGCGCCGAGATGGAGATCGCCCGATGGGAGGACGTGGTGGCGCGCGACTCGCTGGAGCCGCAACCCGTGCTCCGGGCCGCCTTTCGCTGGCTCAGGCGGCACCTGCCTCCGCCGGCGCAGCGCATCGTCCTCGTCCACGCCGACTACCGGACGGGCAACTTCCTGTTCAATTCCGAGGGCGAGATCAAAGGGGTGCTGGACTGGGAGATGACCCACCTGGGCGACCCCATGGAGGACATCGCCTGGGCATGCATCCGGCCGTGGCGTTGGGCAGGCGACGAGCGGGTCGGCGGGCTGATGCCGCGCCAGGAGTTCTACCGCATGTACGAGGAGGCGACGGGCCTGATGGTACCCGAAGAGTCGGTGCGTTTTTGGGAGGTGCTGGGAAACGTCAAGCTGGCAGCGATATTCATCACCGGCGCCCGCTCCTTCTGCGAGGGCCGCACGGGCAGCGTCATGATGGCCCTGCTGGGGCGGAACATAGCCCGCCTGGAACTAGAGATCATGGACCTGATGGGGGTGTAGCCTTGAGACCTACCGGGCCGGAAGCGATTCGGGGGATCCAGGGTTCCCTTATGAGCGTGATCGCGCCGGAACTCCAGTCCATGTTCGCCCAGGATACGGGCCAGACGCTGCAGATGCTGCTCGAATCGCTGGCCAACGAGTGGGATACGGCGGCCGATACCCTGCACCGCGACAACCGCAGGCTGAGCGACATCCTGTCTCAGGCCGAGGCAGCCTTGCGCTCTATCGAAGGCCGCGAAGAGGATATTCTCTCCCTGGCGGACGATATCGCAGCTGCTCTGAGGGTTGATCCGGACGATTCGCTTGCGGTCTCCAAGCTCAGGGCTCGCAATGTGGAGCTCCGGGCGCTCCTGGAACGGCTGCTGGAGGCCTGCGAGGACAGCGCCGAGCGGCCCGGATTCGATCCCCTGATTGCGGTGCGCCCGGCGATCTACCAGCACCTGCGAGAAGTGGCCGGCCGGGGCTGGTCTTTGTGGGACATGATGAGCTTCCGGGAGCGGATGGCGCGACTGCGCGCCGGTCTTCCTTGACGTGGCGGACGGTACGACACTGCGGTAAGATGGGGTGAGATGGCGGGGGACCTACTGCTGGAGCGACTCCGACCGGCGCTGGCCGAGTACGTGCCGCGTCACGTCGGCCACACCGCTGCCACGCCGGCGGCGGTGCTCATCCTAGTCTACGAGCGCGACGGCGAGGTGCACGTGCTGTTCACGCAACGCACCGACCAGGTGGAACACCACAAGGGCCAGATCTCCTTCCCGGGCGGGGCCAGCGACGACGAGGACGACTGCTTGATGACCACCGCACTGCGTGAGACCTACGAAGAGATCGGGGTGCGGCCCGAACACGTGGAGATCGTAGGCCAGCTGGACGAGATGGTTACCATCAGCGATTTCCGGGTCACCCCGTACGTGGGCATTCTGGCCTTCGGGGAAGAGTATTCCTTCGTCGTCAACGAGCAAGAGGTAGCGCAGGTCGTGCAGGTGCCTCTGGCCTACCTGTTGGACGAAGGGAATATGGAGCTGGAGGTGCGCGAGCACCAGGGCCGCGAGGTGCTGGTGCCGGCCTTCTCCTACAACGAGCACCGCATCTGGGGAGCCACCGCCCGCATGCTCCACCAGCTCATCGAGCTTCTGCGATAGGTGACCTCAACGGAATCACCGTCTGCCGGGGCCCCTTCGACAGGCTCCTTGGCAGGGCAGGCTGTGCGCAGCGAGGAGAACGGCCCCCCTTGCAAGCGCTGCGGGGGCAAGGCCTGGCAGGTGGAGACCCGGCCCAAGGCCGCGCTGCGCTGGCTCCTGGAGACCGCCTTCGCGGCACCGGACGTCTTGATCTTTCAGAGCGAGTCCGGCGGCTGGCCCAAGAAGGAATACGAGCGCTGGAGCTGTCTGAATTGCGGCCGCCGGGCGAGAGTGTAGAGAGCTGGGGTGACGGCCCGGCGCGAGACATCGCTGAATTGACGAGGACATGCGCCTGCTCTTGATCCGGCATGCAGAATCACAGGGGAACCAGGAGATGCGGCTGCAGGGGCGGCGCGAGTTTCCCCTGACGGAGCGCGGGCGCCAGCAAGCGGAGGCGCTGGCGGGGCGCCTTTCGGGGCTGGGGGTGGCCGCCGTGTACGCCAGCCCCATCCGGCGGGCCACGGACACCGCCGAGACCATCGCCGCCGGCCTGGGGCTGTCCGTCCAGGCCGAGCCGCGGGTCCAGGAGTACGACTTCGGGGAGGCGCTGTCGGGCTTGACCTGGCCGGAGATACAGGAGAAGCGGCCGGAGCTCGTGCAGGCGCTGCTGACCAACGCGGAGCAGTTTCCCCAGTACCCCGGCGAGGAGGGCCGAGAAGAGTTCCGTCAGCGCGTCTGTGAGGCGATAACAGAGATCGCTGAAAGGCACCAGGGGGATGAGGCCGCGGCGGTGGTGACCCACGCCGGCCCGATAGTGGTGTTCCTGCTGGAAACCCTCGGCCGCGCCTATCGGCGGCCGATACCGTTTACCGTGGACAACGCGTCGGTGACTACGGTGGAGGTCAACCCCCAAGCACTGCTGGGATTCCCCCGCGCCGTCGTCGTGGGCATCAACGACACCTGCCACCTGCGGCCGGTAGCGGGCCGTGGGCGGTAGCGCGTCCCACGTGCTAGGATGCGGGAGATAGGCAGGAAGGAGCAGGATGGCGGAGCCACAGGCAGACGCCCATAGGGTCAGCGAACTGATCATCAGGGGGATCGTGGTGGGCGTGTTCGCCGAGAACTGCTGGATCATCGGCTCGCGGCGGACGGGTGAGGCGATCGCCATCGACCCCGGGGACCAGGCGGAGGAGATCCTCGCTTTGGCCAGGGATATGGGGGTCAAGATTAAGCTCATCGCCAACTCCCACGGTCACCTGGACCACATCCTAGGGGTGAGGGGCGTGCAGGCGGCCACGGGGGCCAAGTTCCTGCTTCACGGCCAGGAAGTGTCGATAGCGCGGGGGTCGGCCAGCGGCGCCGCGCTGTGGCTGGGCAGGGCCGTGGAGCCGCCGCCGGACCCCGACGCCTTGCTTTCCCATGGGGACGAGGTGGAGGTGGCGGGGGTAAAGCTGAAGGTGATCCACACGCCGGGACACACGCCGGGGAGCGTGTCCTTCTACACGGAGGGCATGCTGTTCAGCGGCGACACCCTGTTCCAGGGCTCGATCGGGCGGACGGACCTGCCCGGCGGCAGCTATGAACTGGAGATGGCCAGCATCGTGGATCGGCTGCTGCTGCTCCCGGACGACACAATCGTGCTGCCGGGGCACATGCAGGAAACGCGCATCGGCATCGAGCGGCAGGCGAACCCGTTCGTGCTGGAAGAGCTGGCCCGCCGGCGGTCGCGTCAGACCGAAGTATAGTCGTCCTACTACAGGCCCTCTCCTGCGGATATCCAGCCGTCACGCCTGGAGTATCCTGGTCGGATTCACGTAAGGGCCATCGCAGCCCAGCGTCACCTGGCCAGCCAGGCGGTTTATCGGACGTAAACCAGCCGGCTAAGCGAAATGGTGTTCTAGAATGCGTCGAAAGCCGGTTGCCGGGACGATGGCCCTGGCTGTTAACATCCCCTGCGTGCGCGAAGCGCAATACCCGTTGACCAGAGACGGAGGTGGGAGATGCCACAAACGTCCGCGCTAGTGAAGAGCTTTTGGAGACCCGGCTTCGTGAGGAGCTGGAGCGTTCGTGAGGACTGTCCGCTCTGTAGCCAGCGCCTGCATATCTCCTGGGACATGTGGGGGTCGTTCTGGGTGTGCGGAGAGTGCGGCTTCACCGCGGAGGATGACGACGACCTCAGGGTCGACTTTCGGCGCCGTGGCCTGGCGGTAGGTTCCTACAGCTAGGTCATGAGCAACAGGTCCAGCCGCTCCCGGGACGCGCCTTCGCTCGCTGATCAGGTAGGCGGTCTGGCTGATCTCTACCTGATGGTGCTGTTCATGCTGTGGCAGCGCGTGTCGTACGGCCGGCGATGGCGACGGAGGCCTGTCCCGGCAACTGTGGGAGGAGGACGCTATGAGGGAACCGAGATCGAAGCACGAGAGCCAGCGGGGAGAGTTCACTGATAACGGTGAGAAGCTGCCTCCCGAGCTGAACAAGCGCATCCAGCGGTTGCTTGTCGATCTGGCGGCCGATGATCTATCGATGGCGTTCCTGGACCTGGCGCAATTGCACCGAGGTCTGGCGGACCTATCGCGAGACCGGCTGCCGGACTCGCAGGCCGTCCACGCCGGGACTCCGGCCAAGCGCAACGGCGACAGCGGCCGCGAGGACGACTGGGAGCCGTTCTTCGCGTAGGGTGCTGGCATGCGGGTTGCGACCGAGGACCGGGTCCATCTCCTATCCAACCGCGGCGCCGTGCTCTTCCTGATCGCCGTCCGGCCGGACATCACCGCCAGGGAGATCGCGGACTCGATGTGCCTGACCCGCCGCAGTGTATGGTCCATAATCGGCGACCTGCGCCGCGCCAACATGCTCCGCGTTCGCAGCCAAGGCCGCCGCCATCACTATCGCGTCAATCTTGACGCGCCCTTCCGGCATCCCACGTTGGACGGGATCCTTCTGCGCGACGTCTTGGGGCCGCTGGTCGGCAACGGACGCAGGACCGTTCCACGCGAGATGGTTCGTGCCGGCTGAGGCCGGCGGCAAGTCAGCTGCGCGCTCAGGCCACAGCATCGTCGTCGCTGCCGGGCGCGCGAAACGCGGTGTAGCGAAGCGCCAGGCCGGACACGATGACGGCGCCGCCCACGATGGTCGCCGTGGAGGGGTCTTCGCCATAGAACAGGCTGACCCAGATGGGGTTGAGCACCGGCTCGATAAGGGCCAGCAGGCTAGCCTCCGCGCTACGCACCCGCCGCAGCCCGTGGGTGAACAGGACGTAGGGGACGGCGAACTGGAAGGCCGCCATCAACGCCAGGAGCCCGAGATCGCGGGCGCCGACGTCCCACACGCCGGGCCAGGCGGCCAGGAGGACGGTGACGCCCAGGCAGTTGGCGAAGGTTACGGCGATAGGGTCGGCGTAGCGGAGGCGGCGTAGCCAGAGGAGGAACAGGGCGTAGAAGAAGCCGCTGCCGGCCGCCATCCCCAGGCCGAGGGCGTCGCCCTCGCCGCGGTTGCCCAGGAAGAGCACGAGGACGCCGGAGAGGCAGATGGCCAGGGTGGGCAGGTCCTGCCGGCGCAGGCGTTCGCCCAGGAGCCAGGGGCCGAGGGCGATGACGTACAGGGGCGCCGTGTACTGAAGGAAGATGGCGTTGGCCGCTGTGGTCTCCTTGACGGCGCCGACGTAGAGGCCCAGCAGCAGGGCGAACAGGACGATGGCGATGGCTATGTCTCGCGGGTGCGGGAATCGCCGGCCCCTGACGAAGGGGACCAGCAAGACGGCCGAGAAGAGGCAGCGGAAGACGGTGATCGAGGGGGCGCCGGCCCCGATCTCCTTGATGAACAGGCCGCCGGAGCTCCAGAGGGCGGCGCCGGTCAGCAGTTCGGCGCGGGCGGTGAGCGGGGAGGGGTCTGCGCGGGTCGGCTGGGCCTGGGTCGTCATGCTGGGGTACAGGATACGGCAGGCGGGGCTTATGGGGCGGGCAGTTCCCGGCGCTGGCGGGGGCCGCCCCCACGCCCATTTGGCCACAGATTAACGCAGATGGACGCCGACGGGGCCACCCCCGGCCCGATAATGGCCACAGATGAACACAGATAGGCACTGATGGGGCGCACCCCGCCGCCCGTATTGGCCGCGGATGGGAGGGGATGGGCGCGGATGAGGGCCCCCACCCCACCCAATTTTGGCCGCAGATTCACGCAGATGGAAGCGCGGACGGTAGGGGCGGCTGGCGAGCCGCCCCTACACTACGAGCGGCCAGGCATGCGGTTGCCGAGGGGCGTCCGCCGGGTGCCTGTGGCTACCGTCGCAGGAGGTCAGCGAATTCTTGAGGCGTGAGATTGGCCAGGCGTAGGATCGAGCGCAGTGTGCCTGCGGGCAATAGATCATGCGCCGGCTTGGCGGCTGGGCGGCGCCTCATGACGGCCCTTGAACACCTCCTCGATCAGACGGTCAGCGTCCAGGTCGCGCCAGATGCCAGCGAAGGACAGCAGCTTCTCTTTCAGGCGCTTGCTTTTCGGTTCGGGCGTTGGTATAGCAGCCGGTTTCCTCGCCATCGTCTCTACTCCTGTGGTTGCGGTCCGCCCCTAGTTTACACGACGGCGCTAGGGGCGGCTCGCGAGCCGCCCC
>JACPQO010000039.1 GCA_016190405.1 Chloroflexota bacterium
AACTTCATCGGCTACCCGTCTTCGCAGGCCCGCGACGTGCCGGATGTGCTGGCCGGCGTCTCCTACAACTCGGTGTGGGCGTACGACCCGACGCTATCGCCGAGCCCCTGGCAGAGCTACGACCCGGACGTGCCGCCCTTCCTGAACACGCTGGAGCAGTTCGAGGCTGGGCGCGGCTACGCCCTGAACGCGCCGGCAAACGGTATGCTGACCATCACGAACAGCGGTGCCACGGGCGCCGGCGGGGCCTCTCGCTTGGGGTGGCTGTTGCCGGTCGCCTTCTTGGGGCTATCTGTAAGTGGCGGCCTGGTCGCTCTGGGCCGGCGCGCCGCGGGCGCTGACCGCTCTTAACCCCTAAGCCATCGGGCCCGACGTGCCAGACGGCCCCCCCTTTAGGGTCGGTCATACCTGCCACGGGTGGCGGCCAGACGGGCTATGCTTTACTATGATCAGCGAGTCTGAGAGGGCCATCTCGGAAAGGGACGTGGTGTATCGCGATGGCCCTATTTTGTCTGCGCAGACTTGTTGGCCCCCGGCCGCTGCTCCTGGCTTTGGGCCTGCTGGCGCTCCTGCTGATGCAGCCCCTGGGCAGCAAGGACGCCGAGGCGGCGCTGACTAACCCCGGCTTTGAGAGCGGCCTCTCAGGCTGGACCACCGGCACCACCACGGAGGGCGTCTTCGCGGTGGTGGGCAACGACACCATCCACCCTGAAGACGCCCCTGGGGCGGAAATCTTGCAGGCGCCCCTGGAGGGCGGCTCCATGGCCCGCCTGGGGAACGTCCAATTTACCGACCAAGGGAAACAGTCCGTGGGCCCCAACGAGCTCATCCAGACCTTCACCATCGACAGTCCCTCCGTCAAGTTCGCCTACAACGTCTGGACCTTCGACTACACGGGGTTCGATGAGTTCAAGATCGACCTGCGCCTCGTGGCTTCGGACACGGTGATCTACTCCTACATGCAGCAGGCCTGGGGCAGCGGCACAGCCCGCAAGAACAGCGGCTGGCAGGTGGTGGACATACCGGTGGGCCAGTACCAGGGGGAGCAGGCGCGTCTGACCTTCACCGCCGGCGGCTCCAAGGATACCCTGTACGCCTTCTGGGTGTACGTAGACTCCGCCGCAAAGACGGTGCCGGCGCAGGTGGTGAACTACGGGGGGGTCCTGGTGAACGGCTTCCACCCCAGCAAAAACCCGGCCAACCAAACGATAGAAATCGTGCGCTTCCCTGAAGTGGTGCCCTTCCACATCGAGATCCCGGTGAAGTGCCCCGACGGCAGCGATCCCGTCTCAGTGACCCTGATCATAGGGACCTCTCCCCCCTTCCCTGTTACTCTGGCTAAAGGGCCGTTCACCTGGGGCGCTGACATCCCCACCCCCCCGCAGCTCCAACTGGAGAAGACCTACCCGCTGACTCTGGTGATCGACTGCCCGCCCACGACCATCACCATTAACGTCGGGTCGATCACCTTAATCGACCCCAGCGGCTTCATCACCGATGCCGTGACGGGCCAGCCCATCCCGGAGGCGACGGTGACCCTGCAACGCCTGGAGAATGGCAACTGGGTCGACGTCAACCCCTACGCCCTGGTCGACGGCAACCCGACTGTCATGCCGCAGGTCAACCCCGAACTGACCGACGATACGGGCCACTACGGCTGGGACGTTATCGCCGGCACCTACCGGGTCGTCGTGGAGAAGACGGGCTACACCAGCAAGACCAGCCCCCAGGTAACCGTGCCGCCGCCGGTCCTGGACCTGAACCTGGCCCTGCAGCCGGCGGCCGCCGGCCTGCCCATAGAGCAGCAGTTGGGCTCCTGCCTGGCCATGACCAACGTCTCCTGGTCCTTCGCCAACCAGCCCAAGGTCTGGTCCAGCTTCGACCCTGACCTCCCCGACTCCTTGCAGGGCTTCGTCGAATTCCTGGCTGGCAGCGGCTACTTCGTGAACGTCAGCGCCAACTGCACCATCGTCTCGGGCAACAACAACATTCAGCTCTACACCGGCTGGAACCTGTTCGGCTGGCAGTAGGGCCATGGCATCGAAACGCTTAGGGGGAGCAGGCCGATCACGAGCCTGCTCCCCCTCGGCTCGCCCGGCTGTGTTGCCGAGCGTGTGGCGAGGCTCTATGATGGTTGGGTCATATTCAGGAGGCGGGCCATCATGAAGCTTGTGACCTTTCTGCGCCACACCGTAGGCTGGCGGTTTCTTCCTTTGGCCCGGCTGGGCCTGAGCGCATCGCTCCTCGCTATTGTCCTAGCAGTCATCGCCCTTGGGGTGCTTTTCCGGGCGGCGCCTACCGGAGCCCAGGGGTTGGTGGTGCAGGACCTGACCGGGGCGACTGAGGCGCAAAACCTGGCCGAAGCCCTGGTGGGCGGCGGCGTGGCCGTGAGCAACGTCACGTACACCGGTGATGAGAGGGCGGGCGGCCTGTTCGGCGGCGGCGCCGGGATCATCGGCTTCGAGTCGGGCGTCCTGCTCAGCAGCGGCCAGGCGCAGGACGTCGTCGGACCCAACAACCTGGGCAGCCAGGGCACGGGCCTCGGAGAATCGGGCGATCCCGACCTGACCGCGCTGTCAGGCAACAACACCTTCGACGCCGCGGTCCTGGAGTTCGATTTCGTGCCCACCACGAACCTGGTTGTCTTCGAGTACGTCTTCGCCTCCGAGGAATACAACGAGTTCGTGGGCAGCCAGTTCAACGACGTGTTCGCCTTCTACGCAAACGGCATGAATTGCGCCGTGGTACCCAACCCGGCGAACCCCGTTGCCTCCCTGCCGGTATCCATCAACACGATCAACAACGGGGATTCCAATACATCTCCCACCAACCCCGGGCTCTACATCAATAACGACCCGTTTAACCCCGACTCCACGGGCTCGACCGTAGGAAGCCCGCGCGATACGCAGATGGACGGCCTGACCAAGGTCCTGACGTGCTCCGCCCAGGTGCAGCCGGGCGTCACCAACCACATGAAGCTGGCGATAGCCGATGCCAGTGACTCCTCCTTCGATTCCGCTGTCTTCATCAAGGGCGGCAGCTTCGTCGCCGCCGAGGGACGCGTGAGCGGCCGCGTGCTGGGGCCGCCGCCGGACTCCCAGGACCCCGACGCCCTGGTGTTGCTGGAAGGGGCAGTGGTGACGGTCTGCTCCATTCCGCCCTGTCCCAACAGTACGACGAACGCCATCGGCGAGTTTGTCGTGACGGACCTCCCACCCGGCAACTACCACGTCATCGCTTACCCTCCCCCCGGCCGGAATGACCTGCTGCCCGCGGACAAAGCCATAACGCTCCCCGCCGGCCAGTCCCTGGACGTGGGCGACATGATCATGAAGAAAGCGGTCGCGCCGCCCCCCGGCTTCGTGATCGATAGCATAGGCAGCATCGGCGGCGCACCCGTCATCAAGTGGGACGCCGCCTCTGACTTCTCGATCCCGGGCTGTGAAGGCGGGTCCGGGACGTGGGTGCTCAAGGACAGCGCCGGCAACGTGCTGGACAGCGGGACGCTCACGGAGTCCCCGCCGGGGACGTACAACGGCACCATCGGCCCGCTGATCCCCTACCACGGACCCGCCACCCTCAGCACGCACATCGACTGCCCCGACGGGAGCGACGAAGACAACGTCATTGACCTTTACATCGACCCCAGCGGCTACGTGCGCACCGTGCAGGGTGAGCCGATTGCGAACGCCACCGTCACCCTCTTCCGCTCCGACATTGAAGCGGGGCCGTTCACAATCGTCCCGAACGGCAGCGCCATCATGTCGCCCAGCAACCGAACCAATCCTGACCTGACGGACGCGGACGGCCACTTCGGCTGGGATGTGATAGCTGGGTTCTACAAGGTGCGGGCGGAGAAGGCCGGCTGCGTGAGCCCGAACGACCCGGGCCAGGCTTACGTGGAGACGGACGTGCTGGTGATCCCGCCGCCGGTGACGGACCTGGCGCTGGTGCTGGATTGCGGCGGCGCCGGCCTTCCCATCGAGGGGCAACTGGGGTCCTGCCTGGCCGTGACCAACGTCTCCTGGTCCTTCGCCAACCCAACCAAGGTCTGGTCCAGCTTCGATCCCGACCTGCCCGATGGTTTGCAGGGCTTCACTGAATTCCTGGCGGGGAGCGGCTACTTCGTGAACGTCAGCGCCAACTGCACCATCAACGCGGGCAACAACAACATTCCGCTATTCACTGGCTGGAACCTGTTCGGCTGGCGATGACAGAATGCCCCGCCGGGGCTCGCTTCGGCGCGCGTCCGCGGGCGGCAGATGGCATAGGGCCAACCGATTAAGTACGTAGGAGCTCTCTGCCTTAGCCTGTTTGCGGCCGGCGCCCTGGCCGCTGTTCTCGTCTCCAGGGGAACGCCGCCGACCAGCGCCGGTTACGACGCTGAGGCCCAGGCCTTGCTCACCGTCATCAACACCTACCGTCAGGCCTACGGCGCCGGCCCGCTGGCCATCGACCCCAAGTTCAATGACGCCGCCGCCTGGATGAGCGACGACATGGCGGACTATGACTACGTGGGCCATACCGACTCCTTGGGGAGGAGCATGACTCAAAGGTTGCAGTTCTTCGCCAATCCCTTCCCCTACACGGCCTGGGGCGAGAACGTCGCCGGCGGCTACGAGACGGCGAACGACGTGTTCGACGGGTGGAAGAACTCCCCCGGCCACAATACCAACGTGCTGAAGCCCGAGTACAACGTCATTGGCATCTCCCGCACCACCGCTTCCGGGACCACCTACGCCTGGTACTGGGTCACCGATTTCGGCCGGTTGCCCGGCGGCGTGGCCACCCCCACCCCCACCGCCACGCTCACGGCCACGCCAACTGTGACCCTCGCGCCGACGCCCACGCCGACGCCCACGCCCACGCCCACACCCACCAAGACACCGACTCCCGCGGGCGGGTCTCAGACGGAGATCGACCTGTCTCCGGGCTGGAACCTGATCTCCCTGCCTTTGGTGCCGGGCGACCCGACGCCAGCGGCGGTGCTGGCGTCCATTCTGGGCAAGCTGGACAGCGCCTGGGCGTACCAGACGGGCGGCGCGGGTGCCGGCGCCGCCGCGGCCGCAGCCTG
>JACPQO010000040.1 GCA_016190405.1 Chloroflexota bacterium
ACCTGGTCGTTGGTGTAGGCGTGGATGGTGGTCAGGAACCCCTTTTCGACCCCGAAGGCCTCGTGCATGACCTTGACCACGGGGGCGATGCAGTTGGTGGTGCAGGAGGCGTTGGAGACGATGTGGTGCCTGGCGGGGTCGTAGGATTTTTCGTTGACGCCGAGGACGACGGTCAGGTCTTCCCCCTTGGCGGGGGCGCTGATGATGACCTTCTTGGCGCCGCCGCCCTGGATGTGGGCCGCCGCCTTTTCAGCGTTGGTGAACAGGCCGGTGGACTCCAGCACTATCTGCACGCCCAGGTCTTTCCAAGGGATCTGGGCCGGGTCCCGCTGGGCCAGGACCTTCATGGTCTGGCCGTCGACGGCTATGGAGTCGTCGGTGGCGGCGACGTCGCCGGGAAAGGGGCCGTAGTTGCTGTCGTACTTCAACAGATGGGCGTTTGTCTGGGGGTCCGTCAGGTCGTTTACAGCCACGACCTGGAGCTTGTCGGGGTGGAAGTCGTGGATGGCCTTGAAGACCTGGCGGCCGATACGGCCGAAGCCGTTGATCCCCACGTTGACTGGCATCGAGGTGCCTCCTTCTGGCGTCCGGGGCTACATCACAGTATATCGTTTGGGACGAAGGGAGGGCAAAACGAGAGGCAGCCCCAGGGGGTGGGGCTGCCTCTCGCGGCAGGCAGTGGAGGTGTTGTCTGATCAGGTGGCCGGCATCGGTCAGCCCGCGGGGGACGATGTGGACTGCGTGGCTGCGACGGAGTCGGCCAGCATGCGGCGCAGGCTGAGCAGGGCGCGGTACTGGATGACGCGAACGGCGCCGGCGCTCTTTCCCAGCACCTGGGCGATGTCGGAATAGCTAAGGCCGTCGATGAAACGCATGACGATGACCCGGCGCTGGTCGCCGCGCAGCCTGCGCACCTGGGCCCAAACGCGTTCGCCGTCCATCTTGACCTCGCAGGACTGTTCGGGGGAGTAATCGGTCCCGATGGCCGGCACGGCGTCTGGGAGCTGGGCGTGGCCGTTGTTCTTCTGGGCCTTCCTGTGGTTGATGGTGAGGTTGCAGGCGATGCGCAGGAGCCAGGCCAGGAAGGGTATACCGCGGGCCTCGTAACGTGGGAGGGCCTCTAGGGCGTTGAGAAACGTCTGCGCCGTCAGGTCTTCGGCCAGTTGGGGATCGCTGGTCAGGAAGTAGATGTGCCGGAAGACCCTGAGAACGTAGCTCTCGTACAGGCGGCCGTACGCCTCGCGGTCGCCGCGGGCCGCGCGAGCGATGAGCTCGCAATCATCGGTCGTTTGGATGCTAGACCGACGCATAACCCTCCCCTAGGGCTAGCACGACGATTGTGCGGTTGGCGGCTATCCGCCGGTGGTGCGGCAGGGCCGGCGGAGGGCCTTCTTTACTTAACCATAACCATATGGCGGGAAGGCTTCAAGCACGTCTAAGGCATTCCTAAATGAATAGTTGTGAATTTGCCTTCTATTATCCTGCGGTTGACATTTTCCGGCCCGCTATCCTAATAATGGGCTGATTTTCCGGAAAGGGGGAGACCAGCATGGAGTTCAAGGAAGTCGTCGGCCGCCGCCGTTCGATCCGATTCTTTCAACCCTGGCGCTCTGTAGAGCGCGAGAAGATCCAAACGATCCTGGAGGCCGCCCGCCTGGCCTCCTGCGCGGTGAACGCCCACTGGCTGCGCGCCATTGTGGTGGAGCGGGACAAGCTGCCGCGGGAGACGCTGGATACTCTGAAGACGCCGGTCTCCGCCACCAACATAGAGCTGGCTCCGGTCCATATCTACTTCTACGCCGACCTGGGCACCGTGCCGCGGGTCAAAGGGGCGCGGCTGAAGGAGCTGGTAGACGTAGGCGCTCTGGCGCCCAGCCACGGCTGGAGCCACAAGTTCGTGGATGATTTCGTGTGGCCGCAGATCCTGGAGCCCATGACCAAGAGCCCGGCCCAGCACTCGGTGGGGGCGGCGACCGACTGCGGGGTGGCCATCTGTCAGGCCCTGTTGTGCGCCTTTGACGAAGGGCTGGGGGCCTGCCTGAGCGCCTTCAACCCGGGCGTGGCCAAGCAGGCCTTCGCTGTGCCGGACGACTGGCTGCCGTTATACGTGATGCTCGTGGGCTACCCTGCGGAGTCCTGGCAGGCGGGGGGCCAGCGGCCACGGCCACCGTTCGAGGAGCTGTACTTCGAGGGGAAGCAGGGAACGCCCTTCCGGAGAGATGGCGCGGTGGTGGAGAAGCTGAAAGAGGCGCAGATGATCCAGGCGCCGGCGCCGCTGCCCTGGCGGCGGGACGAGATCCGCTCCCTGGCGCGTATGTTCGGCCTTCCGGAGTAGGCGCCAAGTGGCGCCGGCCAAAGGGACGCGCGACTACGCCACGGTGCAGGTCTGGCTGGAGGGGCTGCACGGGCAATGGGGCCAGGAGCCGCAGGACATGGAATCCCGGCTGGAGGTGCTGGAGCGGTTCTGCCGGTTTGTGGAGCGCGACCCGGACGCCATCATCGGCGAGTGCGAGCGGGAGGTGGAGGGGGGGAAGCGCATCCGCATCAAGGGCCGCCGCTTCTACGCCGAGAAGATCGCCGAGTTCCAGGCCTCGGTGGCCGGCGATTCGCGCACGCAGGCGCAGTGGGGAAACACGGTGCGCAGCTTCCTCATCCACAACGGCATCTTCCTGCAGTCAGGCATACAGACGTAGGAGAGGCCTGCCGCAGGCGCGACCCAGCCTCCTCGGAGAAGACTCGCAGCGATGCCAGCGCCGCAGCAGACGCGCTGTAGAGCGCGAGAAAGCCCCCCTAGGTAGCGAGTGGCTATATCGCCATGCCGCGCAGCCCCTGCAAGCCACGCAGGTGCTGTATCTCGCCCAGGTGCGTGAAGCCGTGGGTCAGGCACATGTTGCCGATGGCGTTGAGGATCGGCATCTCGCCCAGAGGCTTGACGGTGGTGGTCCGCTGGAGATAGGCGTCGTCCTTGGGGGCCAGCATGTCGTCGGTGGCCTGCCAGACGGCCTGCATGTACTGTTGGAAGGCTTCCTTGGAGTTGATGCGCAGGGCCTGGGCCTCCTGGAGGCTCATGCCGGTGCCCTGAGCTATGCGGTCCAGGCCGAACTTCTGGTCCCAACCGCCCTCCATCCAGACCGTGGGCTGGCGCTGGAGGACGAACTGGATGACGTTGTCCTCCGTGCGGACGTAGTGCCAGAGAATGAAGGCGATGGGCAGGCCATTATCGTTGGCGCGCCAGTGGATCTGCTCGGGCGTGAGGTCGCCGATGGCGTCGTTGTAGGTGTTGTGCATCTGGCGAAGGCTGGCTCGGATGAAGTCTATGGTGGACATGAGGCTCCTTTCCAGTAGGCGCGCCTAATCTATGGTCAAGGGGAGGTGCATGTCAACCCCCTGTGCGGGGCCATCGCCTTGACAGGGGCTTGCGGCAGCGCGCAGAATGCCCAAGAGCCCGCCCGGACGGCGGGCGGTAGCCGGTGAGGTGGATTGGCGAGGGGAAGAACCAGAAAGAGCGCGAGGCCCGAGCTAAGCAGGCGCCGGTTTCT
Organism: Chloroflexota bacterium; assembly: GCA_016190405.1. Next base: position 3,540 of record JACPQO010000040.1, read on the forward strand.
GCGTGGCGCCGGCCTCCTTAGCGTGGGCGCGGGCCTGGCGCTGACGTTCGGCTGCGGTGACCGCGACGACGAGCCTCTGACGACGCTGGACGGCGCCATCGTCTTGGGGAAGGGAGGGGCGCTGGCCAGCGGCCCGGGCGAGCCGTACCAGGTGGGGACGGGCCTGTCGGCGGCGCAGGCGGGACGTGAGGGGCGGCGGCGCTCCCTGGTGGTGTTCCACCACCTGACGGACTTTCGTGTCGTGGACGAGGAGTCCCCGTTGCGCAGCGAGTGGGTCGATTCCTGCCCGACCCCTCTGTCCACCAGCGCCTTCCGTCCTCAGGAAACGCTGGGCCTGCAGGCAGCGGCGGCCACGGTAGCCCAGGCGAACCGCATCTCGCGCAGCCCGGTCACGGGGCGCCGCGTGGACTTCGCCGTGCACACGGGCAACGCGGCGGACAACGCCCAGTACAACGAGCTGCGCTGGTTCCTGGACATCATGGACGGCAAGCTGGTAAATCCGGACAGCGGGTCGCCAGGCTACGAAGGCGTGCAGGAAAGATCGCCGCTGGACGCCTATCCTGACCTGCTGGCGCAGGCGCAGCTTCCCTTTCGGGCGCAGGCGCTGCGCTATCCCTGGTATGTGGTGGTGGGGAACAGCGATCTGCTGGCCGAGGGAAACTTCCCGCCCAGTGAGGCGGCCAACGCCATCGCCGTTGGGGACCAGAAGATCATCGACATCGGGCGGGACAAGAAGGAAGAGGTCTGCGCCGACCCGTCCAAGCTGCTGGGGCCGGACGCTTCCGGAGAACTTCTGCGCGATCCGGGCACCATCGTTCGCCAGGTGAGCCGGGACCGGTCGCGCCGCCTCTTGAGCCGGAAGGAGTGGATAGCCGAACACTTCAACACCTCGGAGCGGCCGGGCCCCATCGGGCACGGCTTCCAGAGCGAGAACCTGGAGAAGGACATCGGGTACTACGTGCTGGAACACGGCCCCATCGTGTTCATCGCTCTGGACACAGTGAACCCCGGCGGGTTCGCTACCGGCAGCATCGACGCGGCCCAGTTCGCCTGGCTGGAGGAGCAATTGAAGGCGCACAGCAGCCGCTATTTCGACCGCGAAGGCGGGACGGCGACGACGGTGAACGAGGACAGGCTGATAGTGATCCTCAGCCACCATACAGCGGAGACCATGAACAACCCCGTCCCGGGCCCGGACGCCAAGGAGGAGAGGTTCCGGGGCCCTCAGCTGGAGGAGTTGCTGCACCGTTATCCCAATGTGATCCTGCACGTGGCGGGGCACAGCCTGGAGCATCGTGTCCTGGCGCGGCCGGACCCGGCGCGGCGCTCGCAGGGCTACTGGCAGATAAGGACCGCCTCGCCGCGGGACTTCCCTATGCAGTCACGGCAGCTTGAGATCGCGGACAACCGCGACGGGACGCTATCCATATTCGCCACCGTGTACGACATGGCGGCGCCAGTGAACGCCGGCGATGCCCAGGACCCCACGCCGGACGATGGCGTCAACGAGCAACTGCTGGCCTCGCTGGCGCGGCAGGTGGCGGCCGGGGACCCCCAACTGCAGCCGGGGATGGCCGGGCTGGGGCCCAGTGATCGCAACGTGGAGCTGCTCCTGCCGGCCCCCTTCGATCTGGCGAAGCTGGAGACGCCGGGGCCCAGCCGCCCCGGCCCGGCGGGCCGGCAGC
>JACPQO010000044.1 GCA_016190405.1 Chloroflexota bacterium
AAATAACCGTTGCAGAAGAATTTGGTGTAGAAGGGAGGGGGAATTATTATGACAAGGCAGGTGCTTTGAGGGACATGGTGCAGAACCATATGATGCAGCTCCTGTCCCTGGTGGCGATGGAGCCGCCGATTGCCTTCGAGGCGCGCTCCGTGCGGGACGAGAAGGTGAAGGTGCTGCACGCCTTGCGCCGGCTGCGGGACGCCGAGGTGGCCAGCTGCACGACGCGCGGCCAGTACGGCCCCGGCTGGCTGGCCGGCCAGGAGGTGCCCGGCTACCGGCAGGAACCCGAAGTGGCCCCGGACTCGCTGGCGGAGACGTTCGCCGCCCTGAAGTTGTACATCGATAACTGGCGCTGGGCCGACGTCCCCTTCTACCTCCGCACCGGCAAGCGTCTGCCCAAGCGGAGCACAGAGGTGGCGATCCACTTCAAGCGGGCGCCTCACCTGCTGTTCCGCAAGATCGTGGACGTCTCGTCGATGGAGCCGAACATACTGACCATGCGCATCCAGCCCAACGAAGGGATTTCGCTGAAGTTCCACGCCAAGGTGCCGGGCTCGCCCATACGCATCCGTCCGGTGAACATGGACTTCCTGTACGGGGCCTCGTTCCTGGTGGAGGCGCCGTCGGCCTATGAGACGCTGCTGCTGGACGCCCTACGCGGCGATTCCACCCTGTTCACCCGCAGCGACGAGGCGGAGGCGGCGTGGGCGATTATGACGGACATCCTGGAGGGCTGGAGCCAGCAAGAGCCGCCGCCCGTCTTCCCCAACTACGAGGCGGGTACCTGGGGGCCGGAGGAGGCCGACAAGCTGATGGAGAGGGACGGCCGCCAGTGGCGAAGGCTGTAGGCCCAGAAGCGGCCACCCTGACCTGGTCCGGGCGAGCCGTTGACATCGGGCGGATTGAGGCGGAGCTGGTACGGCTGCGCTATGAGGCAGCAGGCGGGTCGCGGGAAGGGGAGACGTTCGCCATCCGCACCAGCCTGATGAACCTGGTGGTCCATGCCGCCGACGAGAAGGCGGCCAGGCGAGCGAGCCAAACTATCGCCGCCATGCCCAGCCATCACCCTTCGCGGTCAATCATTGTGGTGACGAAGGCGTCCGATGCGGAGCCGCGGATAGACGCCGAGCTATCGGCCCACTGCCACGTCAGCCCCGGGCTGGAGCAGCAGGTCTGCTGCGAAGAGGTGCTGCTGAGAGTCAGCGGGCGGGCCGCCGGCCACCTGCACAGCATCATCATCCCGCTGCTGGTGTCCGACCTGCCGGTGTACGTCTGGTGGACGGGGCCGCTGCTGGGTCAGGCGCACGTGCTACAGGAGGTGATAGACAGCGCCGACCGCTTCATCGTTGATTCGGCGCGCTTCGCCGATTCCATCATCGGATTCGGGCAGCTGGCCCGGCTTTGCGGTCAGCGTCCTCAATGCGGCGTCGGGGACTTGAACTGGGACCGGCTGACCCCCTGGCGGCAGCTCCTGACCCAGCAGTGCGAAGCGCCCAACCTGCGACCCCACCTGGAGACGGTAGACGCCGTGGAGATTGACGTCGCCAAAGGTGGACATCAGACCCAGGCCAGCCAGGCGTTCCTGCTGCTGGGCTGGCTGGCCGCCCGCTTCCACTGGGACACGGAGAAGGTCTTGCGCGCTGGGCCGGACGGCGGGCTCATCATCCGCGCCGGCGCGCGCGACGTACTGGCGACGGTGGCGCCGGGCGAGGGCTGCCGGGACCTGGAGGCGGGCTGGCTCGTATCAGTGCAACTACGGGGGCACGGCAGAGAGGGGCACGCTTCACTGTCCATCGCCCGGGCCGGTGACCCCATGCACTTGGTCGTGGCAATCCAGGAGCCCCAGAGAGCGCTGGAGGGCCGGGTGCGCATCGAGGCCTGCGACGAAGGAGAGACGCTGGCCGAGGAGCTGGACAAGATGGGCCGCGATGTCCAGTACGAGGACGCCCTGGGGCGCGCCCTGGCTATCCTGCAAGCGGCGCGTTGAGGGAGTCCGGCCGCCGACTGCTAAGGGACGGCTGTCAGCCGTAGCAGCGCTCCACCCGTGGAGCGCGGGTGTACCCAGGCGCGCCGCGGCAGGTGCTGGCCCGAGGGGCGTACCTGAAGCCAGAGATCGCGCGCGGCGATGGCGTCGAGGGCCGCGTCCAGGTCCGGCACCTCCATTCCCAGGTAGGCCAAACCCTCGCCGTGGCGCTGCTGGTGCTGTCCCAACAGGCCCGAGGGGTCGGTCACCTGGACCACTTCCAGGGCTGGGCCGTCGCCGATGGGAAAGCGGAGGGCCACGGCGCCCTCTTCGGGCCAGGGCGCGCGCGCCTCGGTCTCCGGCGTCAGGCCGAAAGCGTCAGTGTACAGCCGCAGAGCCGCCTCCAGGTCGCCCACGACGTGCCCCACATGGCTGAAGCGAGCGAAGACGCCCGACGTGGGCGGGGAAGCGGCTGGGGGCAGTCTGATCGCCATCATCTCGCTCTCATCGATGAGCTCGATGTGGGCGCCGCAGGCCGAGGCGGGGTCCACCCAGCCGCGCCTTAGCCGCAGCACGTCGCCGGCGGGCCGCACCTGGACCCACAGCTCGTGGTCGCGCAGCCGCCGCGCCAGGGCATCGAGGCTGGCCACCCTAAGCGAAATGTGGTACAGGCCCCGACCGGCGTCCAGGGCCGCCTGAAACGGCGTGCGCGGGTCCGTAGGATGAAGAAGCTCGACGCTGGCGCCGTCGCCGACGGGGAGCATCAGGGTGAGAACGCCTTCCTCGACGGCGTGCCAGACCCCGAACGGCCACGGCTGGAGCCCGAAGGCGCCGGTCCACACGGAGGCTACCGCTTCGATATCGTCGACCAGGAGGCCGACATGAGTTATGCGGCGTATCATGGCTTCCTCCCCTCGCCGCCTGCGGTCCAGCCCGCCCTCATGTGCGTCCAAGGAGCGGCTAGGAGACGACCCTGGACTGGGGCCAGAAGAGCTTCCTGGCCTCGGCCCGCAGCTCGTCCCGGAAGTCCGGATGGGCCACCGAGATCACCAGCTCGGCCCGTTCCCGCAGGCTCCTCCCCTCCAGGTTGACGACGCCGTACTCCGTGACCAGGTAGTCGATGAAGGGGCGCGGCAGGTGGACGGCGGCGCCGGCATCGAGCTGCGGCACGATGCGCGACACCTCTCCGCCCTTGGCGGTAGTCATCAGGCAGGTGATGGAGCGGCCGCCCCTGGAGTAGTGGGCGCCTATGTTGAAGGCCAGGTGGCCGCCAACGCCGCTGATGGGCCCGGACGCCAGGTGGTCGATGACCGCCTGGCCGGTCAGATCCACGGCCACGGCGTTATTGATCGCCACCATGTTGTCGTGGGCGGCGATGGTGGGCACGTGGCACACCTGCTGGATGCTCTGGAAGTCGAAGGCGGGGTTGTCGTCGGCGTAGGCCCAGGCCTCCTGCGCTCCCGGCAGCGTCGCGAAGGGCGCCAGCCCCGTGGTCACCAGCTTGCCCGCGTTCACCGTCTTTCTGCGGCCGGTGACGACCCCAGCTTTCATGAGGTCCACGGTGGGAGGGAGCGTAAGCTCGCTGTGGACTCCCAGGTCGTTCTTATGGGCCAGGAAGTTCCAGACGGCGCCGGAGGCGGTGCCGGTGCCCACTTGAATCGTGTCGCCGTCCCGGATCAGGCCGGCGACCAGGGCGCCGATGACCTCGGCGGCCCGCGCCTCGTCCTCGGCCAGGGCCCAGGCGTCAGCCCTGGGGCTGGGCGGCGGGGCTGGCGGCGCCTCCGTGAGGTACGCCAACTGCGAGACATGGGCCCGCGCGCCGCGGGTACGGATGAGGCTGGAATCGATCTCGGCGATGACTACCCGCGCGTTCTCGATGGCTTCGGGGGATAGCCACACGTTGGGACCGAAGCTACAGTGGCCGTCCGCGTCCGGCGGGCCCAGACGGACGCAGAAGACGTCGGGGCAGACCAGGGGGCTGGCCCGCCCCTCGGCCCGCTGTCGCTCGCTGGCGCCCAGGCCAAACTCCCAGGGTATCCAGTCGATGTGGCGGTCCCAGGTGGGACGGCGGTCGAAAAGCGTCGTATAGCCGTCCAGGACCTCGATCTCCTCACACCAGGAGGGGTCGGAGAACCAGGGAAAGGGCACGAGGGGGCAGAAGTGGACCATGGTCACGCCCGCCAGACTGCCCCGGCGGCGGGCCACCGCATCGATGACGCCCCTGGGCTCCATGAGAGCGGCGAACAACACCTTGTCGCCCGCCTGGATCGCCGTGACGGCCTCGTCGGCCGGGACGAGCTTATCGCGGTAGCGATCCTGCCAGTTCATGAGCCTGCCCCCGGGCGACGAGCCCTCAAATCGCGTAGTCCTGGAAGATGGCAGCCTGACGGGCGCGCTCGCGGATCTCCCTGGGGAAACAGAACATACGGAACTCCGCAACCACCAGTCGCCCGAACCGCTTGATCGCCTCCACCACGCGCTGATCAGGCAGGCCGGGCAGGGCCAGGCGGCAGACCATATAGTCGACGCCCATGTCCTGGTAGCGGCTGATCTGGTCGATGCACTGGTCGACATCACCCACGATGAAGCGGTCAGCGATCAGGGCCTCATAGCTCAGGTCGCCGGACGGCAGCCGGCCCTGCTCCTGGTAACGCCGGGCCAGCGCCAGCAGGGGGCCCTGGGCCTCCTCCCTGGCGCGGGCCGCCGTCTCGCCGATGTACACGTCTCGGATCACGGGCCAGAGGGCACCGGCGGCCGTGCCGGCTGTCGGGCTCAGGGAGCGGTAGAGCTCGAGCTTGCGCTGGAGCTCGTCCAGGCTATCGGCCGGCAGGCCCAGGATGGGGAGCCCGAGCGCGGCAGCGCCGCTGACGGCATCGTCGTCGCTGGCGGCTACCCATACGGGCAGCGCCGGCTGGGCCGGCTGCGGGGTCAGCAGCAGATGGGTGAAGCCGCTGGCCACGACGTTTTCGGGCAGGTTGGCGGGTATGTTCCAGTGCTGGCCGCGGTGCCGGAAGGGGACGGGACGCCACGATCGCAGAATGACCTCCAGCGCCTCCCAGAAGCGGCCGTCCCCGGCACCCGGACCGACGCCGTAGCCGTGCGCCTCGCCGGGCTGTCCCTTGCCCGCGCACAACATGAGCCGCCCGTGGCTGATGTTGTCCAGGGTGGCCGCGTCCTCGGCGATGTACAGGGGATGGGAGAGGGGAATGGCGGATACGACGCCCAGCCTCAGAGCGACGGTGCGGGCGGCCACAGCGGCCGCGGCCACCATGGGCGCCGGGCAGCGGCCATCGCCGGTGAAGTGGCTCTCTTCGACCCAGAAGGAGTCGAAGGCCATCTCCTCGGCCCAGGCCGCCTGTTCCAGCATCTGGGAGTAGGCGGCCCGATGATCGCCCTGTCCGCCGGCGGCCAGATCGTAGGGCCCCAGGCCGAACTTCACTTGGCGCCAGCCTTGGCCCGAAAGTGGGGAACAACCTCTTTGGCCAGAAGCTCCATGCAGCGGCGCAGGCGGGCGCGCGGCAGCCCGTCCCAGCGGATACGGGCGCAGATGTAGTTCATCTCCGGGTTAGCGGCCATGAACTGCTCCAGCCCGCGGATCACGGTATCCGGGGTGCCGATGGGCATGCGCTGGGCGGAGCCCTGGGCCCACGTATCGCGGATGGACCGCCACTGGGAATGGTCCATCTGACCCTGCCGGCCCAGGGGCATGCCGAACCGGACGGGGTTGCCCTCCTCGTCCCGCTGCGTCAGCCAGCTACCGACCTGCTCGCCATACAGATAGCGGATGATCGGCTCGATCTCGTCCCGGGCGGCATCGCTATCGTCCACCCAGAGGTCGTAGACGCCGGCGATTTTCAGCCTTGCGGGGTCGTGACCGGCCTCCAAAGCCGCCTCGCAGTAGTCCTTGAAGGCGCCGGGCCCGGGGTTGACCGGCATAATGTTGTAGCCGCGCCGGCCGGCCCGCCGCTGCACCGCCGGCACACCGCCGCCCAGCCATATCGGGATAGGCCGCTGCACCGGCTTGGGCGTGACCGTAACGCCGTCGTAGTGGTAGAAGCGGCCGTGGTGAGAGAGGGGCTCGTCTCGCCACGCGGCCTCGATTACGTCGAGGGACTCGTTGACCCGGGCCCCCCGCTGGCGGGCGCTGACCCCGAAGCCATCGAACTCCACCTCCCGATAGCCGGCGGCCACCCCCATCTGGAGCCGCCCTCCCGAGATGATGTCGGCCACGGCGGCGGCTTCGGCCACCCGCAGCGGGTCGTGCATGGCGATGAGGATGATGCCGGTGCCGATCTTGATCGTGGTTGTGGCGGCGGCCATGGCCCCTGCCGCCACCAGCAGCGACGGGCAGTAGCCGTCGTACCAGAAGTGGTGTTCGGTGAGCCAGATGCTGTCGAACCCCAGCTCCTCGGCCAGCCGGGCGTCCTCCAGCATCTCTTCATAGAGCCGGACATGGTGTCGCGGGGCGGTGATCCACGATTGCATCCCCCACAGCCCCAGGCCGAACTCCATCCAGCATCCCCCAGCTTACAGGCGCCGCCCGACCATCTCGCCGTCCCAGATGGCGTACTCGACGTTGCGGGGGGCCACGGCATCGCCCACGCGGTAGAGCTCCTTCACCTTTCCCTTGAGGGCGAAGTACAGCTCGTCGTTGGCCGCGCGGCCGGTGACCAGGACCAGGCTATCCACGCCCTCGATCTGGCTCTCCGCCTGCGCGAAGGGCGAGAAGGTGACGACGGCGCCGTCCCGGAAACCGCGTACCTCGGTGCCCGTCAGGAAGCGGACCCCCCTCTGGACGAGGCGCCGCATGGTGGGCCGGATGTCGATGATCTCGATGCCGGGGGCCGGCTGCAGCTGCGAGGTGACGATGGTGACCTGCTTGCCGCGCTCAGCCAGGTACTCGGCGGTGCCGACGGAGCGCCAGGTGCCGTCCTCGTCCACCAGGACGACCTTCTGCCCGATGCGGTCGCCATCGCCGTCGCCGAGGACGTCCCAGGCCGTGAAGACACGATCGCTGTCGAAGCCGGGCAGAGCCAGTTCCGCGACCTGAGAGGGAGAGAAGTAGGTGCGGGTGGGCCGGCAGCCCGTGGCCGCCACAACCGCGTCGGGGTTCTCGGCCAGGACCATCTCCGGCGTGACGGCGGTACCGGTGATCATCTGGACGCCGAGCTTCTGGTTCTGGACCACGAGGTAGCGGGTGACCTCCCCGAACTCGGCGCGGCTGGACACGCGGGCCGCCAGGCGGACCTGCCCGCCCAGCTCGGGCTCTCGTTCGTAGAGCGTCACGCGGTGGCCGCGGCGAGCGGCGATCTCGGCCGCCTTGAGGCCGGCGGGCCCGCCACCGATGACCAGCACGCGCTTCGACGTGGCGGCCGCGACGAGGGTGCCTGCGCCGAGGTACTGCTCCCGGCCGGCGGCGGGGTTCTGGACGCAGCCCACCGGGACCCAGCCGCGGAACAGGTTGCCGAAGCAGGCCTGGCCGCAGCCGATGCAGTGGCGGATGTCGTCCAGGCGCCCCTCGCGGGCCTTGAGGGGAAGCTCAGGGTCGGCGATGAGGGCCCTGGTCATGCCCACCATGTCGGCCTGGTTCTCGGCCAGGATCTTCTCGGCCTGGACAGGATCGGTGATGCGGCCGACGCAGAAGACGGGAATATCGACGACCTGCTTGATGGCGGCGGCCAGCGGCACCAGGAAGCCCGGCGGCGTCCCCATGGGCGCTATGGCCGAGATGTGCGCCACGCTCCAGTAAGCGCCTACGGTGACGTGCAGCCAGTCGAGCTGGCCGGTGTCAGCCACGATGCGGGCCACCTCCCGCATGTCATCGAGGGTGAGACCGCCGGAGGCCAGTTCGTCGCCGCTGATGCGCAGCCCCAGGGGGAAGTCGCGGCCCACGGCGCCGCGGATGGCATCGATCACCTCCAGGGCCAGGCGGCAGCGGTTGGTCAGGGAGCCGCCGTAACCGTCGGTGCGCTTATTGGTGAGGGGCGACAGGAACTGGTGCAG
>JACPQO010000043.1 GCA_016190405.1 Chloroflexota bacterium
CCGCTCCAGGATGCGCAGGTTGTAGTCCACCACGGACGTGGAGCTGATCTGGCAGGACTCCTGGATCTGGCGGATGCTGGGTGGGTACTCGTGCTTGCCGATGAAGTCCCCGATGTACTCCAGGATCCGCCGCTGCTTGGCCGAAATCTCCTTCATCTGCCCCTCCATCGTTGTTCGCAGGCATCATGCTAACTGGAGGCCAGCGAACCTTTGTTCGCCAGAACAACAGTCTAAAGACCATCCGTTCGATTGTCAATACCCCGGTGACCCCTGTACAATGCCCAAGCGTACATATGGGCGAAACGTCACATCTGGAAGGGGCCACCATGGGTACCGGGCTGGAGGATGTCACCATATCCGACGACGGCGAGGACGGGCTGAAGCGGGCCCTGGTCGTCGCCGCTCACCCCGACGACTCAGAATTTGGGGTGGCCGGCACCGCCGCCCTCTGGACGCGCGACGGCTGGGAGTTCCACTACCTGATCTGCACCGACGGCTCCAAGGGCACCGAGGACCCGGAGATGACGCCGGAAAAGCTGGTCCCCCTGCGGCGGGAAGAGCAGCGGGCCGCCGCCGCCCTGCTGGGCGTCAAGGATGTCTCCTTCCTGGACTACGTGGACGGCGAGCTCACCTACACCCGCGAGCTCATGCGCGATGTCGTGCGGCACATCCGCCGCCTGCGGCCTTACGCCGTGTTCAGCCACGACCCCAATCAGATCGTGCGGAACATGTTCATCAACCATCCCGACCACCGCTGCGCCGGCACCGTGGCCCTGGACGCCGTCTACCCCATCGCCCGTAACCGGCCCAGCTTTCCCGAGCTCCTGGACGAGGGGCTGGAGCCCCACAGCGTCAAGGAGGTCTACCTGTGGAGCGCCTCCGAGGGGAACTTCGAGGTGGACGTCACCCCTGTCGCCGACCTCAAGTTCAAGGCCCTCATGCAGCACAAGAGCCAGTTCGTCCATATGGAGGAGCGCATGAGGGGCTGGCGCGACCGCTGGGCCGAGCCCGACGGCCGCTTTCTGGAGCGCTTCCGCCGCATCGAGCTACCCTTCTAGCCCGGCGACCGCCTCGATGCTCTTCGCCCGCTTCCGCCACCGCGGCCACGAGTCCACGGCGTCCTGGATGGGAACAGCCTGCGACCCCTGGAGGGCGACTTCTTCGGCCAGTACCGCCTCCGCCAGGAGTCCATCCCCCTCGCCGACGCCGTCCTCCTGGCCCCCGTCCGGCCGGGCAAGATCCTGGCGGCGGCCGTCAACTACCGCTCGCACGTGGCGGGCAGCCGCCGTCTCCTGAAGCAGGAGGAACCGCCAGCCGTCCCTCAGCTCTTCCTCAAGCCGTCCTCCTCCGTCATCGGCCCGGAGGAGGCCATCGTCCTACCCGCCGAAGCCGGCCGGGTGGACTTGGAGGGGGAGCTGGTGGCCGTCATCGGCCGGCGCTGCCGCGACGTCTCGCCCGCCGACGCCCTGGACTACGTCTTCGGCTACACCTGCGGCAACGACGTCAGCGCCCGCGACTGGCAGCGGGACGACCTCCAGTGGTGGCGGGCCAAGGGCAGCGATACCTTCTCCCCCATCGGCCCCTTCATCGCCGCCGGCCTCGACCCCACGCGGCTGGCGCTGCGCACCCGCCTGAACAGCGTCGAGGTGCAGAGCGCCGGCACCGCCGACCTCATCCACGGCGTCGCGGAGCTCATTAGCTTCGCCTCCCGCGTCCTCACCTGGGAGCCCGGCGACCTCCTGTTCACGGGGACGCCAGGCGAGACGCCGGCCATCAAGCCCGGCGACGTGATCGAAGTGGAGATCGAAGGGATCGGTGTCCTGCGCAACCCGGTGGTGTCTGGCGCCACCGCGACGGGCTGAAGGGCCGCCCGCCCCAGGCTGGCCCCCCTACACCTCCACCCACAGCTGGTGGCGCAGCCAGCAGTGGTCACACAGCGAGACCGGCTCCCGGACCGGCATCCCCTCGCGGCGCACGCTGCGCAGCCGGGAATGGACGTGAGACCGGCAGAACAGCGCCTGACAGTGGGAGCACTGGCCCCAGCGCGGGCGGCGGCAATCGGGCAGGCCGCACCTGGTCTGGGAGTTCCTCAGGCTGACGATGTCCAAGTAGGCCTTGTGGACCCCCAAGTCGGCCACCTTCCTCTGGCATAGCTGCCGGTGGCATACCTGCTGCCCCTCCTCCAGCATATCGCCGTGCTGGGGGCAGAATGGCCGTCCGCAGTACTGGCAGCTCCCCACTGAGGCCTCGGGGCAGCGCTGGAACAGACGGCCGGAATAGCAGGCCTGTTGGGAGCCGGTCATGGGCATGTCCCTTGTCGCCCGCCGGCCGCGGGCAGCGCAGGGACCGTTGAGGGGGAGTTAGCCTTCGCTCTGCTGCGCGGTGGCGACCGTGAAGCGGTGCAGGAGTTCCTGCGCCTCCACCCCGACGCCGACGTCTACCGCGTCGCAGTACGTCGAGTAGATCGCCCGGTCTATGAGACGGACCCCGTCGCCGTTGAGCTGCCCGGACTGCTCTCGACGCAGGCGCAGCAACCGGTGCACGCGCCGCAGGAAGTGCAGCTGGAGCGGCGAGTAAGAGGCCTCGCTCTCCTTGAGAGGAGAGAGCATCTCCTCCATCATCCCTCCCTTTGTTTCATCCACGTGCTTCATATGGGCCGGCACCTCAGATAACACGCTTCGTCTTTAGGATATGGGAGGGCATGCAATTAGGGCAAGAGTCCGGAGGCGCTTCAGGAGTTAATATTGCGTGTAGTCACAGGTAGCGGGCGGCCACATATGGAAGAAAATAGGTACGCGTTCCCGCCCGCACGTGGCGATGCGCTTCACCGGGCAGCAGCTCGAGAGAGCGGCGGGCCAAGATGGCTACGCGTGGATGGACTGCTCGGCGCCCAGCCGGTAGCGGCCGTACGCCTCGAAGGCGTTGAGGACGGCGGTGGACAGCGCCTTTTGGGACGGACAGATGTAGCGGCGCCGTATCTCCTCCACCGCTTCGAAGGGGCTATCGTTGATGTTGCGCCCCCGCAGCACCTCGGCCACCAGCCGGCCCGCCAGCTCCGCCACCGCCTTCGTCCCCACGCCTACGATGGCGCCGCTCTCGACGTCCGTCTCCAGCTCCACGGAGACCACCGGCGACGCGTCCCGCGGCGCCAGGCTCTGGGGCAGGCGAGCGTGACCCACGAAGATGACGGTGCCAGGGGCCTTCAGGACAAGCGTGCTGGCACCCGATCTGGCTAGCTCGACCTCCATTTATCCCACCTCCTTCTAACCGGGGGCTTTACCTTGCAGACGGTGGCCCGCCGTAGGCAGGGATGGGGTGAAGTGGCGACCCCCTCAGATTAACATCCGGCCACGAGAGGGCGGCAATAGGCAAAACCGATGCCGGCGATTGGAATAGCGTGAACGTGGTGTCAAGAAGTGCTTAAGTCCGCTGTCGACTTATAACACAGCAACTACTGCGTAATCGCGCCGCATCCCCAGTCGGACTAAGAGCGCGGATAGGACACCTGCCACTTCCCTCTCCGCGCCCCGCAACGAAGCTCTAACCGCTCACTCCGCCTTGGTGGCCAGGATCACCGCGTTGTCCCAGGAGAAGTAGATCTCGGCGCCCTCCCAGCGGATGTCGAAGGCCCGGCGCGCCTCCTCGCTGGCGGCGGAAAACATCTGAAGCAGCTCCTGGACAGCGGCGGCCGGCGTCCCCGCCCGGTGCACCCACTCGCTGAACAGCTGCGGGTTCTTCCCCTGCACCACCTCCCGGGCGCGCAACCCAGCTCGCGGCAGCAGCTCCTGCCGCCACTGGCTCAGGGGGCGGTTCCAGACGTGGGTAGGATCGCGTGTCTTCTCCAGCTCGTTCATGAGCTCCACCATCGCTGGCGACCCGGGCGCCACCACGTCGCAGATAACGGCCCGGCCGCCCGGCCTCAGCACCCGCCCGAACTCGCCCAGCGCCGCTGGCAGGTCGTGAAAGTGGTGGCTGGCGAAACGACACGTCACGATGTCCAGACAGGCTGTGCGGATGGGAAGCGACTCCGCGGTTGCCTTCGCCCACTCAATCCGCTCCGACAGGCCCCTCTCCTCGCCCAGCCGGCGCGCCTCGGCCAGCATCTCGCCGGTAGGGTCGATGGCGATCAGCGGGCCCGCCGCCGCCGCCAGGGCGAAAGCGGTGAAGCCGGCGCCTGTGCCTACATCCAGCGCCCGCTCGTGCGGCTGCACGGCGGCCAGGCGCAGGATGGTTTCCAGGGTTGGCCCGCGCCGGTGCAAAGCGCTCTCGGCGTAGCGGCGGGCCTGCCGGCCAAACTGCTCCTGGGTCTGCCGCAACGCCGGCGGCGCCTTCTCCTCCCTCATCCGGCCACGAACGATCGCTCTTGATGGCCGCGGCGGACCAGCAGGTGCAGCCGCGAGCGCAGCGCCATAGAGCGCTCCAGGGTGGCCGCGCGGTCGGCCGCCGCCTCGGACTCCCACAGGCTCACACGGCCTATCTCAGACGAGCCGTCGGTCGCCTTGATGAGATGCGACTGGAGGCAGCCCTCCTGCTGGCCGTAGAAGGCCACCAGTTGCCTGTTGAGGTCGACCACCGCGGCTTCTTTGCCGGCCAGCGGTTTCATCAGCGAGATGCGTATATACGGCACGTGTGGTGGACCTCCTAGCCAGCGTGTAAGCCGCCGCCCCCGCGATGCAGCGCAAAGTGTACCGCAAGCCAGGGCGGACGGCAATGGAAACGAATGAAAAAGAGGGCGGCCCCAATGCATGAACCGCCCTCCAAGGGGCTGGCTTGTCTTCTAGGCTGGTCTACAGCCGCAGCTTGCCGTGGGACGGCTGCCGGCGACGCTGGCGGTGCTCCCCATTGCCCTCGTTCTCCAGCTCCAGGGCTGCCGTGGCCCCGAACTCGTAGACGTAGCCACAGGACAGGCACGTGCTGTAGGCGCCGTACCAGTCTTCCTCAAACAGCATAGAGCCGCGACATCGTGGACAACTGCGTGGTGGAGCCGTCTGCATCGATCCCCGCCTCCCTCTCAAGAGACAACAAAAAAGCCTGCCACCAGCGGCCCTGGTGAGGCCCTTTCGTCCGCCGCCGAGGTTAGTTGACGGGTTCGGGTCGAAAGGTTAACCCTACCCCGACCCAGTCGGGGATTCACCCCAGTCTATCCATCCCCCCGGTCCCGATACGATCGGGATTTGGCGTGTCACCATTTGTGACTGCAATAACTATGTTAGGTGCCATTCCCTACCCTGTCAAGCCGTTATCCGTCAACACAAAACTCTTGCTCCTGTGGCCCGGGTCACGCGAAAAATCCGGCAGCACCAGCTCGCGCGTATCTACGTTGACGGAAGGGACCGGTTACTGCGCTGGCCGCAACTCACAAGACCCTTGACAACAAATAGGCCCGATGCTAACTTCTAGCCACCAGTCGCCCAAAGGTACCTGATAGTTGTACTGATGGATATGTTCCTGCCGGGCCGCCACACCCCCTCGCCTGGTTGCGCGCCCTGACGGAGGCGGGTATTGCAGCGATACATTGTGCGGCGCACCTTCCTTAACCTCATAGTCATCTTCCTGGTGGCCACCATGGTGTTCGGCGCCCTGCGCGTCGATTCCGACAACGTGGTCCGCAAGAGGGCCCAGGGTTGCACCCTGGACACCTACGACGCCTGCGTCATTGCGGCACGCGAGGAGCTCGGCCTGGACCGATCGCTGCCGGTTCAGTACATCGACTACATGTGGAAGCTCGTCCGGCTGGACCTGGGGGATTCCTTCTTCAACAAAGCACCGGTCCTCGATCAGATCAAGGACCGCGCCGGCCCCTCTATTGAGCTCGGCCTCTTGCAGATTATCGTAGCCCTGGTGGTGGCCCTGCCCATAGGCATCGTCTCGGCCATCCGGCAGGACTCCCCGATCGACTACATCTTGCGCTTTGTGGCCATCGCCCTCCTGGGCATCCCCGTGTTCGTCCTGGCCGTATTCACAATCCTGGCCACGTCCAGATATGCCGGGGATATCGGCCTCGGTTTCCTCAACGACTGGCTGGGGCCGCACATCACCTGGGTCGACTTCTTCGATAACCCCATCGAGAACATGAAACGTATGACCGGCCCGGCCCTTATCGGCGGCCTGGGCACCGGCGCCATCATCATGCGCTTCCTGCGCTCGCAGATGCTGGAGGTGCTGCGCCAGGACTACGTGCGCACCGCCTGGGCCAAGGGGCTAAGGGAGCGGGTCATCGTCTTCCGGCACGCCCTCAAGAACGCGCTCATACCGGTTCTGACGGTGGTGGGCCTCCTTCTGGGCGCCATCGTCAGCGGCAACGTCATCCTGGAGACCCTTTACGGCATCCCTGGCATCGGCTTCTACGCTACCATCTCCATCCTTCAGTTCGATTATCCCGTCGTCCAGGGAATAGTGCTGGTAGTTGCCGTGACCCTCGTGTTTGTCAACCTCCTGGTGGACGTAGCCTACGCCTGGCTGGACCC
>JACPQO010000041.1 GCA_016190405.1 Chloroflexota bacterium
CCTCGGGCAGGCCGTCCAGGGCGTTCTTCTTCTTCTCGACGATACTCTTCAGGGTCTCGGCCAGCCGATGTTCCTCTTCGGCGGTGGGCTGCTGCTCCGATGGCTTGACCGCCTCCTCGAAGGCCTGTAGCGGGCTCTCCCCGCCCTCCAGCGTTCGGTTCGCATCCTCCAGCCTGCGGTCGAGGGTTTCCCGCTCCAGCGACAGGATCTCCTCCAGCCGCTTCTGGATGTCCTCGAACACGGAGCTCAGGTTGTAGCGGTCCAGCGTTTGGCGCCGCTGCTGCCTTAGCTGCTGGAGCAGGTCGCGCAGCCCCTGCAAGCGCTGGCCCAGGGGGTTGCGCAGCCCCCGCTGGAGCAGGTTGCGCAGGGCGTGCTGCAGGTCCCCGAAGTTCATCAGGTCGTCCGTAAGGCCGGCCAGGATGTCGTCCGGATCCAGGGGCGGGATCTCCTGCGTCCCATCCCACTCCGAGTAGCGGTAGCGGAAGGTCATGTCGGTTCGATTCCTGTGGCCATTATAGGGTATGTCGGCGTAGTCTGTGACGGTGGTATGTAGGAGATAGAGAGCGCCATGGCAACGGGTGAGCTCTTGCTAGCGCGGCTGTTTTGCTGTCTTTCGTTTCAGCCGCCGTCACTTCCAGCTTGACAACTGGAGGCGTGATTACTAACCTACTAGAGAAGGAGAATAGGATGCCGCTAACCAAGGTCACCAGAAACTTCCAGGTCTCCATACCGAAGGAGATCCGCGAGCGGCTGCGCCTCCAGGAGGGCGACTTCATCGAGGTGTCTGAGCGGGATGGCCAGATTGTGATGGTGCCCAAGAAGCTCATCGACGCAGACCAGGCATGGTTCTGGAGCGCCGAGTGGCAGAAAGGCGAGCGCGAGGTCGATGAGGACCTGCGGGCGGGACGCGTCATCGGTCCCTTCAAGACGGTGGAGGAGATGAAGAAGCACTTCGGTGACGCGTGAACTTGTCTTCACGCCCCGGTTCGACCGCATGTTCCGCCGCCTCCCCAAGCCGATACGCGACGAGACGTACGAAAAGCTGGCCCTTCTGCTTGAGAATCCAGCCCATCCCTCGCTGCGGGTGAAGAGGATCAGAGGCACCGAGCGCATTTGGGAGTTGAGCGTCACGATGAACTACCGGATCACTTTTGAGATGCAAGGCGACCGGTTGATTCTGCGCCGCGTGGGCACACACGACGTGCTGCGTAGCCCTTAGCCGCTGCTTGCCGTCATCCCGACCCAATACGCCGGTTTACGGTGACTCCTACCCCGCCAGCAAGTCGCTGATGCGCACCGGCTTCCCCGTCTGGATCGACCGGTTGGCGGCGACGCCGGTCAGGATCGACATGGCGCCGGCGCGGGAGTCCGCCTGAAGGCCGAGCGGGTCCGGCATGCCGCCGCGAAAGAGCTGGTCGCGCAGCAGGCGGTCGCCGCCGTAGTGCTCGCCGCTGCCGAGGTCGGGCTCGATGGCGCGGGCGGGCTGCCGCAGCGGCGCCAGCGTGGTCTCGATGCCGGGCTCGCGCCCGGGCGCGCGTTCCACGAACTCGATTTCCAGGCGACCCTCAGTGCCGTTGAAGGCCAGGGTGTAGCCCTCCCACGGCGCGTAAGCGCTCAGGGAGTAGCTCATGACAGCGCCGTTCTGGTAACGGACCGTTGCCGACATCGTGTCGCAGATGTCGATCTCGTCCGCGAAGACGCAGCCGTCGCGGTGGTAGCCGTCCTCGGCCTCGGCGTCCAGGTAGAGGGCGCGCATGTAGTCCACGGCCCGCAGGTCCATGGCGAACTCGCAGGTCGAAGCGTGGGCGCAGGTGAGGCAGCGGTCGCCGCGCTCGGCCCGGGTCGGCCCGTAGAAGGCCAGCCGCCCCTGAGCGAACACCTCCTCCGGCTCCGAGTCCAGCCACCAGTTGATGAGGTCGAAGTGGTGGGTGGCTTTGTGCACCAGAAGGCCGCCGGAGTTCTCCAGGCGCCGGTGCCAGCGGCGGAAGAAATCCGCCCCGTGGATGTAGTCCAGTGGCCAGGCGAAGTCCACCGAGAGCACGCGGCCGATGGCGCCGTCCTTGAGCAGGCGCTTGATCTGCTGGTGCTGCGGCGAGTAGCGGTAGTTGAACGTGACGATCACCCGCTGGCCAGTCTGCCTCTCGGCGTCAAGGATGGCGCGGCATTTCTCGTCGTCGATGGTCATCGGCTTCTCGGTGATCGCGTCGCAGCCGGCCTCCAGGGCGCGAATGATGTAGTCGTGGTGGGTGCGGTCTATGCTGCAGACGATGATGGTGTCGGGCCGCGCCTGGCGGAGCATCTCGTCGAAATCGGTGAACATCGCGATGTCGGTCTCGCAGGCCTGGCGGCAGGCCTGCATGCGGGTGCGGTTGGTATCGCAGATGCCCGCCAGTTGGGCGACATCACTGTAGTACTTAACGATGGGCCGCGCGTACATGCTGATGCCGCGCACCCCGCAACCGACGAGGGCGTAGCGCTTCATGTCCGTAATATGCCGGAGAACGGGGGGCGAAGTCTAGTCGAAGCGCCAGCGAGTGGGATTGCCTGATGATTCGTCGACGCTTTCAATGAAACCGAAGGCCACAGACGGGCGGACGGCGAACATGCTCTCGCCCTCCAGGTCCCATTCGTACTTCTTCTGATAGGCCGCCCACACCGGCTTCAGGGCCGACGGGTCATCGATGACTTCCGCAGTGCCCTCCAGGATCACCGCCTCGTCCGCTCCCTCGGTTGTCACCACGCAACGAGGGTTACGGGCCAGGTTCCGGGCCTTGCGCGAAGTTCGAGCCGTGCTGAAGTAGAGGGCGCCCTCCAGCCAGACGGCCCAGACGGGCATCACGTGCGGCCGGCCGTCCGCTCGGGTGGTAGCGACCCAGTAGTTGTGCGATTTGGCGAGGCGGTCCTGCGCCCAGCTCCAGGATAAATCCCCGCTATCCGGCCGGAACATCATTTCGTACCCCGGCATGTACGGGCGAGAAGCGATGGGGTCAGGCACTAGACGGGGCTACTCCGCGCCCGGCGGCGGATCGCGGGCGTTCTGGCCCACCGCTCGGCCCGGCCCCGGATCCCTTCGCGTACGTCGCCGTCGCCTTCAGAGGGTGTCATGGCCGCTCAGGGTGACTGGAGTAGACCCTACCCCCGGTACTGGTAGCGCCCGCCGATCTTGTCCTTGTTCAGCCGCTTGTTCAGGTGCAGCCCTTCCAGCACGAACTCCACCGCCGAGGCCACCAGCGGCGCGCTCGTCTTCTCCACCAGCTTCTCGGCCGCCGCCTCCATCCCCTCTGTTTGCTTGGCCAGCTTGGCGTACTCCGCCGAGGGCGTCATGTCCGACACCTCGGCGGCGTAGCCGGACTTGAAGCGGGCCACGATGGCCTCCAACTCCCCCAGGCTGAAGTAGCGGTTGAACACGGCCAGCACCGCCCCCTGGATCATCCGCTCGATGATCTGCTCCTCGCGGCCGTCCTCTACGGTCTCGAACTCCAGCTTGCCGGTCAGGGCCGGCAGGACGTAGGGCAGGTCGCTCACCCGAGGCACTACCTCGGCCTCGTCCAGGCGGATGGCCCGCCGCATGGCGTTGGCCAGCAGCGCCTCGTAATCGGCGATGGAGGCCCGCACCGATACACCCGAGCGCTGGTTGACGTCCGGGCTGCGCCGCGCCAGCCGCGTGATCTCGGCCACGATCTCCTTCATGTACGGCGGCACGCTCACCGGGTGCTCGCCGTCCTCCTCGAAGTGGGAGCGCTCCTGCTCCATGATGGCGATCTCGGCCTCCACGTTGCGCGGGTAGTGGGTGCGGATCTGCGCCCCGTAGCGGTCCTTCAGCGGCGTGATGATGCGGCCGCGGTTCGTGTAGTCCTCCGGGTTGGC
>JACPQO010000042.1 GCA_016190405.1 Chloroflexota bacterium
GTTCTGGCGGGCGGCCCTGACGGCCAGGGGGTCGACGTCCAGGGCCAGGACGGAGCCTGCTCCCAGCTTGGCGGCGGCGATGGCCAGGATGCCGGAGCCGGCGCCCAGGTCGAGGACCCGGTCGCCTCGCCGCACCAGCGCCTGCAGCGCGCGCAGGCACATGGCCGTCGTCGGGTGCTGGCCGGTGCCGAAGGCCATCCCGGGGTCGATCTCGATGACGGTCTCGGGCAGACGCCCGCCCGTCTGGGCGCCGCCGCGCAGGGAGTAGCGGGTCCAGGACGGCTTGACCACCAGGGAGCCGATGCGTTGGGGCCGAAAGTAGCGCTTCCAGGAGTGGCGCCAGTCCTCCTCGCGCAGGCGGCGGGCGCGGCGCCAGCGGGGCGGCTGTTGCAGGGGGGCGAAGCCCAGGGCCAGGCGGAGGGATCGTCGCAGGCGGGCCGAATCGGGCCCGGTGGGCAGGTAGCCCTTGACCAGGGCGGGCGCATCGCCGTCCACCACGTAGGTGTCGCCCGCGGGGTCGAGCCGGTGAGCCGGCTCGATGGCGACGCCGCCCGGGCAGGCCTGGCGCAGGACGTCGGCAGCCAGATCCGAGTCGATGCCGGCGACCTCGACGGCGACCTCCAGCCAACCGGCGGCTGGGGATAGGGCCGGGGGGCGAGCTGGGTTCCGCTGGCGCGTCGTCTTCACGTCGGCTTGAGGGCGACCGCAAGGGCCGCCCCTACATGATAGGACGGGACTAGCCCAGGGCGTCCTTGATCTTGCCCAGGATCCCCTTGTCGCTGTCGTCAGATACGGGGGTGCCGAAGCTCTCGGCCAGGCGCCGCAGGAGTTCGCGTTGCTCGTCGCTGAGCTCGCTGGGGATGACCACGCTGGCCCGCACCAGCAGGTCGCCGCGACCGCCGGCGTGTAAGCGGGGCACGCCCTTCCCCTTGATGACGAACACGCGCCCGTTCTGGGCGCCGGGCGGGACGCGCAGGTCGACCGGCTTGCCCTCCAGGGTGGGGACCTCCGCCTCGAAGCCGAGAGCGGCCTGGGCGGGGTTCATCGGCAGGTCATAGATGAGGTCGTCCTCGTCGCGCTGGAACAGGGGGTGAGGGCTCACCTCGATGTTGACGTAGAGATGGCCCGGGCCGCCGCCGCTCATCCCGGCGTCGCCCTCGCCGGAGAGGCGCATACGGGCGCCGTCGCTGATGCCGGCGGGGATCTTGACCAGCAGGCTGCGACGCTTGCGCTCGCGGCCGGCGCCGCGGCAGTCCTTGCAGGGGTCGGTGATGACGCGGCCCTGGCCGCGACACTGGGAGCAGGTGGCCACGTTGACGAACTGGCCGAAGAAGCTGCGGCTGACGCGGCGCACCTGGCCGGCGCCCTCGCAGGTGGGGCAGCGGGCCACTTGGGACCCCGGCTCGCTGCCGGAGCCGCCGCAGCGACCGCAGCGCTCGATGCGCTCCACCTCGACCTCGCGCTCGGCGCCGAAGGCGGCCTCCTGGAAGTCGATCTCGATGTCCACGCGGCGGTCGGCGCCGCGCTCGGCCTGGCGGGGGCGCCGACCGGTGGCGGTGCCGCCGAAGAAGGCGTCGAAGATATCGCCGAAGCCGCCGAAGTCGAAGCCCTCGAAGGGACGGCCGAAGTCGAAGCCCTGCAGGCCGGCGTGGCCGAAACGGTCGTAGGCGGAGCGCTTCTCGGGGTCGGAGAGCACCTCGTACGCCTCGCCGATCTCCTTGAACTTGGCCTCGGCGCCGTCTTCCCTGTTGCGGTCGGGGTGGAATTGCATGGCCAGGCGGCGGAACGCCTTCTTGATCGCCTCGGCGGAAGCGCCGCGGGGCACGCCCAGCACTTCGTAGTAGTCGCGCTTGGTCTGAGCCATATCCAACCTATTCTATCAGAGGGAGGAGGCTGTAGGTTAGAGGTTGGAGGCTAGAGACTAGAGTGGATGGGCTTCTCAGAGATCATTATGGGTGTTGGCTAATGTTACGAATCTCCTGGAAGAATGTGCCTCCAGGGCTTGACAAGCTCCGGTATGGCGTATATGCTACTACATGCATAGACGCATATCGAGGAACAAGCAATGCCGAGGCTATCGCAGACCATAACGAGGACCGAGTCCAGGATCCAGTTCGTGGCGTCGCCCACCCTGGACCTCATGAACGCCATGTACTTTACCAGCCTGGTGACGCAGACCGACGGCATCGAGGGTTGGCCCACACGACTGCGCGCCGAGATGACCCCGGACCTGCTGGCCGAGCTCGACTCCCTCTACAACTACCCGGCCGGCGACCCCGGCCTGCCGGGCATCCTGGGCGAGAACCTCTTCGCCCATCCCGAACTCTGGCACGACCTGGCGTCCCTCCTTCGCTACGTCCGCGAGATGCCCCTCGGCGTCACGGGCTCCGAGGCCGACCCCGGCGTCCAGGGGCTCGTCTACCAGGCGACCTTCCGCTACCTGGACGAGGCCGAGCGACAGCCCTACCAGGGCATGCCGCCTCGGGAAGCCATCGATAGCAGGTTGCGCAGCCTGGGCGACCGCGACGCCGACACCGTCATGGCGCTCTACGATCGCCCGGAGGAGCTGCGGCAGCGCCTGGCGTCGCTTATCGAGCGCTTCTACCAGGGGCACTACCGCCAGGAGGTGCCCGCACGGCTGCCCTGCCTGGAGCGCAGCGCGGCGGTCCATCGGAACCAGCCCGTGGGCGACCCGGGAGCCCTGGCCCGCCGGCTGACGGGCCGGGCCAGCTCCTGCCTGGAGCCGCAGGAGAACGGCCAGCCGCCGATATGCCCGGGGCCGTACGAGCGGCTAATCTTCGCGCCGTCGCTGGACATGGGGCCCTACACCTCCTGCGCGGCCGTCGGGCGCGTCCACGGCCTTTTCTACCCCTGCGAGCCGGAGTTCGTGGGCGCCTCCCCGGAGGAGGCCGCCGAGGCCCATCTGGCCCGCGTATACAAGGCCCTGGCCGACGAGCAGAGGCTGCGAATCCTGCGCCTGCTCAGGGAGCGGGAGCTGTACGCCCAGGAGATCGTGGAGCGCACAGGGCTGCACCAGTCCGTGGTGTCGCGGCACCTGGCGTTCATGAGGGCCGTGGGCCTGGTGCAGGCCCGCAAGCAAAACAACATGAAGTTCTTCTCCCTCAACCCGGACATCCGGCACGAGCTGGCGAAGACCCTGGACCTGTTTCAGACGGTGGCCGAGCAGCCACGGAAGTGACCAGAAGGGAGGCCTGACCATGTGGACGCACCTGTACGTGAACGAGAAGCTGCGTGAACTCGAGCGGGAAGTCGCCCGCCGGACCTTTCGTCCGCAGCCGCCGAGGCGGAAGCCCGTCGTGGGCCCGGCCGTCCGCGCTGCCGGCGGGGCGCTGCGTCGGCTGGGCGAAGGGCTGGAGTCGTGGGCAGCGCCGACCGCCGCCGACGCTGACGGCTTACGGGCCGTGAGCGACCGGCCGGAGGCGGCCTAGGCAGGCAGCGCGCGACGCCCGGGCGGCCGGTCTGCTAGCATAGCTCCCGTGGGCCGGGAGAGCATCAGTTTCGAACACGCGGCCGACTTCTACGACGCCACCCGCGCGCTGTCGCCGGAAGCGCAGGGGCGCGTCGCGGAGGTGATGCTGCGGGAGTTGCGCCGTGCGGGGGCCGAACGGGCGCTGGAGGTGGGCGTTGGCACGGGACGGATGGCACGGCCGCTGGCCGGACGCGGCGTCCGCATCTGCGGCGTGGACATGGCGCTCGCCATGCTGGAGAAGTTCCGCGAGCAGCTTGCACCGGGAGCCGCGCCGGCTGACTTGCTCCTTGCCGATGCCACTCAGCTGCCCCTGCGGACGGGCGCGTTCCGCGCCGCGATCGTCGTGCACGTGATGCACCTGGTCTCTGACTGGCGGGCGGTGCTGGGCGAGCTCCGGCGCGTACTCCAGCCGGGCGGTATCCTCATCGAGCACTACACGGAGAGCGATTTCGGCGCGCTGGAGGCGGGCAACGAGAAGTGGAATGGGCTGCTGACCGCGAAGGGCTTCCAGCGCCGGAAGAGGCCGGAGCCCGCAGAGATCGACGCCGGGCTCTCACAGTTGGGCGCTAGGGTGCGCGTGGAGACAGTGTGGGAGGAGCAGGTGGTGCGCACGCCCGCTCAGGACCTGGAAGAGACCCGCGACCGTGTGCACTCCTGGACGTGGGAGATCCCCGACGATGTCCTGCGTGCCTGCCTGCCGGAATACGAAGCATGGGCGCAGAACTTCTTCGGGGACCTGTCGAGGCCGTTCACCGGCAGGGTGCGCCATCAGCTGGAGGTCTGGACCTTCCCGGGCGGCTGACGCGCCCTAAAAGACCGCTTCGCCGATGAGCTGGAGGGCCAGGCCGCCGACGAACAGCAGCCCGAAGCGCCGGTTGTGAACGAAGGCGGCCCCCACGAACCACAGCGGCCAGCCGCGATAGCCCTCCGGCGGCCGCTCCGGCTTGGGACGGTTGTAGAAGCGCAGCACCAGCAGTAGCAGGGGCAGGGCGCCGAAGACGAGCAGGAGCCCCGGCATCTCCTGCCAGACCACCAGGGCCACGGCGGCCGCGTACATGAGGATGCACAGCCCCTGGGTGGTGCGCCGCGCCAGCGCCTCGCCCAGGACGATGGGCATGGTGCGGATCCCCTTGGAGCTGTCGAAGGCCAGCTTGTCCAGGTGCTTGCCGAAGAGGACGGACGTCACCCCCAGGCCGTAGGGGACGGAAGCGAGAATCACCCACAGGGGCAGGTGTTCGGCCATCACGTAGTAGGTGCCGCCGATCATCAGGGGCCCCCAGACGATGAACACAGCGATCTCGCCCAGACCGAAGTGCTTCAGCGGCAACGGCCCGCCGGAGTAGAAGAGCAGGACGGCGGCCCCGCTGAGGGCGAAGATGAGGACTTCCGGGCCGCTGGCCACGGTCAGGTAGATGCCGATGGCCGCCGCCACGCCCAGGATGCCGGCCGTGACGAGCAGGAACTCGCGCCGGCTTTCCCCTGAGGCTGCCTGTCCTGAGCCTTGTTGAAGGGCCGAGGGGTCACGCTGCCTTGTGGTCATGGGGTGGGGGCCGTAGGTGACGCGAGGCGAGTCGGGGGTGTCGATGCCATGGCGGTAGTCCCAGAAGTCGTTGACCAGGTTGCTGCCGGTGTGGGCCAGCACCAGGCCCACCGCGACGAGCGCAAGGAGCGGCGCATCGAAAACGTCGTCGCGCAGGGCCAGCAGCCCGCCGATGACGGCGGAGATGGCGGTCATGACCACCACCGAGACGCGCCCCAGGATGAGCCAGCGGCTGATGGGATCGACCTGGGCCGGGTCGACGCGGGGGATGGTGTACAGGGCGCGCAGCCAGAGGGCGGGGCCGCCGGCCGTCTTGGTGGCAGTGGTCACAGCTATCTCCTCAGGCGCAGGTCCCGACTGTCCCGCGCCAGGGCTATTCTAGCAGGCTGCGGGCGTTCGTGAAATCCACCACAGACGCCAAGCGGAGGGCCGTCCTAGCCCGCCATGTCGGCCATGACCTGCTTGGCCTCCGCCAGGTCCATCACCGGCGTCATGTGCACGGTGGCCAGCATGCCGGGGAAGACGGCGCCGAAGAAGTTCTGGGCCGCCCGTGTGCTGGGGGCGTCGACGACGAAGAAGCCGGTGTGCTCCGGGAAGGCGTAGGCCACGGAGAGGACCTTCACGTCGTTGGTCCGCGCGGCCTCTTCCAGCTTGCTGAAGCCCGCGTTCAGCGTCTTCATGCGGTCGGGGTGGGGGCCGGGGCAACTCTCGGCGGTGTGGGTGTGCGTCACGTGGAGCAGCATGACTTCCCTCCTTCTGCTATGGAGGTGGCGCCTCAGGCAACACCATCCGACACAAGGATTTTGCTACCGCCGCGTCGGTTTGTCCAGCGAAAATACGGAGCGCTAGGGCTTTGCTCCCGCGAAGGTCACGCCGCGGGTATCGAACTCCTTGGCGTCGGACTCGTGCTGGGAGCCGGAGAAGACGTCCACCTGGCGGCCCCAGCGGATGTCGGCGAAACCCACGTGGTCCAGGACCCACCGCCACTCTGCTTCCAGCAGAGCACCGGCGATTCAGCCAGACCAGAGGTCGATGTCATCCTTGGCGTCCTGCGGCACCTCCTTGTGGACGATGATGTCGGCGATCTGGAAGCGGCCGCCGGGCTTGAGGACGCGGTGCACCTGCTTCATGACAGCGATCTTATCCGGACAGAGGTTGATGACGCCGTTGCTGATCACGGCGTCGATGGAGGCGGACCCGGCGGGTAGCTCCTCGGCCAGCCCCTCACGGAAGTCGACGTTGGTCAGGCCCATCGCGCGGGCGCCCGCCGCGGCCTTCTCCAGCATGGCGGGCGTCATATCGACGGCGATGACGCGGCCCGCGGGGCCGACCTGGCGGGCAGCGATCAGCGTATCGAAGCCGGCGCCGCAGCCGATGTCGAGGACGGTCTCGCCGGGCCTGAGGTCGCCCATGGAGAAGGGGTTGCCTGTCCCGGCGAAGGAATCGATGGTGCCCCGGGGCAACGGGTCCAGCAGGGCATCGTCGTAGCCCAGCATCTGGGCCAGGGGACGCCCGGTGTGGAAGTGGAAGCCCTTCTCGGGCTCCAGCGCGACGTCTGTGTACTTCTCGCTGATCTGGCGCCGCAGCTCGTCGGCATCGACGGCAGCGGCGCGCACCTGCCTGCCGGCAGGCAAACGTTCGGTGGTCATGGCCCGCCCAACCTCCTGATTCGATTTGCGGAATTGAATTAAGGATAGCAACCGAGAGGGGAAGGTGACAAGTAGAGACCGGGGTTGCGTCCCGCAAATTCACTTCTAGGGAATATCAACACCCCACCATGAATGGTCATAAAGCAATTGGTGGCGTATGGCGCCCCGATAACGTGCGACGATCCGTTCGCCCTGAGCTCAGTCGAAGGGCACGCATCGGCGTTCCAACTTGGTCGCGAACCCTGAGCGCCGCCGAAGGGTGAGCCCCGGAACCACCGGAGCAACCCCTCTTGGTGCCCATGATCATTCCCTCGCCCCTGGGCCGCGAGGCGCCACTAATTCAGCAATGACCATGAATGGTGGGGCATCGGTTCCTGGCGATTCCGGCCCGACCTGTCGGGCGGTCAGCAGCTAGTCGGCCGTTGGCGCTCTGGCCACCGCCTTCGCTATGGCTGTTGCGATTTGGTGAGGCGTCTGGTCGGATGAATCGAAGATGAGGTCGGTCGACTTCAGCGGTTCCAGGATAGTCTGGAAGTTCGCGTGCCCCCATTTCAGAAAAGCTGGGTCGCGGGAGATGCCCCTCGTCAGATCGCCCTGGACGCGGCGCAGAGCCTCGTCATACGAGACCAGAAGCGTCACAAAGCGCGGCCTTACGCCGCAGGTGAGGCGGTCTGCGAACATTGCGCGCTCTTCGCTTGTCCAGAAAGGCCCCTCCACGATCACGACGTCGACTCCGGATGAGAAGAATGCGTCTGAGAGCGCCGCCGCCGCTCCACGGGCCCGAAGCCACGCGCTCGCGCTCGTCATCGCTTTGTTGCCGTCCACCATCAGGTAGAGTAGGTCGAGGTCGATAACAGCGGCCGCGACCCCCTGCTGCCGGAAAGTCCCCGCGAGTGCCTGAGCGACCGCGCTCTTGCCCGCACCGATTGGGCCGTTGATGGCGATCAACAACCCGCTCAAAGGCGCTTGCTCCTCAATCTGCATGGCATCATGTTTGTCTTGTTCCGTTGCGTTCAGGTGTATTACGCCTCCCGGTACTCCCCCTCTATCGCGCCCGGAAGCGGGAGGCAGGCACGAGCGGAGGCTTCTCGGCGTGGACTCCAGCCGGTTATCGGGGAGCGATCAAGCTAGAGTATCCTATCCAGCAGTTCGTCAATCGATTGGAATCTCGGTTGGAATCCCTGGGCCGGGTTTAGATCGGGATCTTCGTGAACTTTGTAGTCGCCATCGCCGGCCAGCCGGAACGAGCTGTCCTCAATGCGATCCCGAACCTCGGCGTCGGTAAGGACATACCCAGCAGCCACGCTGCGCAGGAGGAGCACGGAGAACCATCTTGCGCGAGCCTTCTCAAGACGGTCTATCTGGTTTTTCGTCAGTCCCCAGAAAGCTGGCCCGTCCGGATTGAACTCCTTGACGTAGAGAACCGTGGACCTCGGAGACAACTGTAGTAGGTTGCGCGAATATCGCGTGCCAGACGACCACACACAGACGGAAATGCCCTTGGGCCCTAATGCTTCCGTCAAGTGCTTGCGGAACTCGGTAAGTGCGCTCATTGGATGAACCTCCGCAACTCTTGGTTTGTGACGTACTCCGCGTGGTGGTACGTTCCCGACCTTAGACTTCGCCCTACACCTCCCGGTACTCCCCCTCCACCGTCCCCTCCTCGGCGGGGGCTTCGCCCTCGCCTTCGGGCGGCGCGCCCTCCGGGCCGCCCTCAGCGCCGGGCTGGCCGTAGACGGCGGCGCCCGCCTTCTGCAGCGACTCGCTGAGGCGGGTCACGGTGGCCCGTACGGCGTCCGCGGGGGCCTGCGAGGCCAGGGCGTCGCGCACGTCCTTGACCCGGGCCTCGATGTCAGCGCGGACGTCGGGCGGGATCTTATCGCCGGCCTCGCGGACGGTCTTCTCGGCGGTGTAGGCCAGGGAGTCGGCCTGGTTGCGCACCTCCACCTCCTCGCGGCGGCGGCGGTCCTCCTCGCCGTAGGTCTCCGCCTCCTTCTTCATCCGCTCGATCTCTTCG
The DNA here is from genome assembly GCA_016190405.1 of Chloroflexota bacterium. The sequence continues at coordinate 8,697 of JACPQO010000042.1, forward strand.
CTGGAGAGGCCGGTGCCGGCCTGGATGGTGATCTTCTGCTCGCGGCCGGTGCCCTTATCGCGGGCGGAGACGTGCAGGATGCCGTTGGCGTCGATGTCGAAGGCGACCTCGATCTGGGGCAGGCCGCGGGGGGCGGGCAGGAGGCCGTCCAGGATGAACCGCCCCAGCGACTTGTTATCGGCGGCCATGGCGCGTTCGCCCTGGAGGACGTGGATCTCCACGGAGGTCTGGCTGTCCGTGGCCGTGGAGAA
>JACPQO010000003.1 GCA_016190405.1 Chloroflexota bacterium
AGGACGCCCTGCGGGACCGGTTGGTGACCCTGGACCTGGACCACTTCGACGAAGAGACCGAAGTGGCGATAACGGCGGCCAAGTCTGGCCTGCCCCGCCGTGACGCCCACAAGATCGTGCGGGTCGCGCGTGCCCTCAGGGAGGCGGGGGTGTGCGAATACACCCCCACCATCCGCGGACCGATCATGATCGCTAAGACCCTCAAGGTGCTCAACGGCTCAGTTCGCAACGGCGACGCCATATTCAGGAAGCTCTGCCTGGATGTCCTGGCCTCGCAGACCAGTAGGGTGGGCAGCCGGGACCAGAGCGCCAGGGTGCGAGAGGTGGTCGACCAGCTCATCGACCAGTACTGCTAGTGCCAGTCGACAGCTAGAGGAGGTGTCGTCAGTGGTGACTCTAATGCGAGTGTTCGCCAGGGTGGACAAGGACGGGAAGGTCACCATTCCCGACAATATCCGGCGCGCGACGGGCCTCGAGCCCGGCCAATTGGTGGAGGTGAAGGCCCTGGCCAAGAAGAGCATCGTAATTTCGGCCAGGGGCAGCGCCAGGTAGGGCGGAGGGACTGAGCAAGCGGCCAACGGAAGGAGGAGAGGGGATGCGGGACGAAGCCAGCGACAGGGGCAGTAGCGCTGCCCGGGGCGTACGGCATCTCAAGGGCGTACAGGACATCCATTCCGGCGTAAGCAAGGGCATACATTCAGTCCCCCCGCGCAACGATCGCTACTACCTGGACCTCTATCTGCTGCAGATGGAAAGCGAGAGGCTCTCACAAGAAGCTACCTCCATACAGAAGCGCAACACCCGCATAGAGCGACGCCTGGCTGAGATCAGCCGTGAAATGGCCATGAAGGAACAGAAGGCAAGCGAAAACCTGACGGGACAGTCTATCCCCGCGCAACACCAGGGCTCGGAAACTGCCCACCAGAGACAAGGTCGCCCGGAGCAAACATGGAAACGAATGCCCCTCCGGTATTGAAGCATGCCCCGGCCCTCCTCCGAGTGACCCCACACCACAGGGCCGACAGCGGCCTGTCGGATGCGCCCAGTGCTTGGAGGCGCAGGCGTTGGGGAGGTGACGCTCCGCCGGGCCAGATGGCGGCGCTCAATGCCGCCGCCATCGGCGCCCTGGCCCGGCGCCTGCGGGCCCGCGAGTGGGCTCGCGCCATGGCCGGGCAGAGAGGCGCCTTCTCAGGACCTGACCTGGAGACCTGGGCGGAGGCGTGGCGAAGGCGAGGCCAGGCTAGCCCGGCACCCTCAGGACAAAAGCCGAGGGGGGCCTGATGCCAAGGAAGTACCTGTACGGCATCATCCCCACCAGTCAGCCGATGAGCTTCGGCCCATCGGGCTTCCCCCAGCAGTCCGAGGCCGTCTACAGCGTGGTGCACAAGGGCCTCGGCTGTGTGGTGAGCGACTACTCTGGGGAGGATTTCGCCTCTCTACCCAGGGAGACTCTGCTCCGCTGCCTGATGGCCCACCAGGAGGTTATCGAGCGCGTAATGAAGGAGCGCCCGGTCTTACCGGTGAAGTTCGGGACCCTGGTGGACGGTGACGCTGACGTCCACAAGCTCATCGACCAGAACGGCAAACGGCTGAGCGATGCCCTGGAGCAACTGGGTGAGACCGTGCAGATGGAGGTGGCAGCCACCTGGGATCTGCCGTTTGTGCTGGCGGAGATTGGCAAAGAAGAGGAGCTCGTCCGGCTGCGGGGGTCCCTGACTGGCCGGCCTGCCGCGGCGGTCCTTGAGCAACGGATTCACGCCGGTATGCGCGTAAAGGAAGCCCTCGACCGCCGGCGGGAAGAGTACCGGCAGCGCCTCCTGGAGTCCCTCAGGGCCGTGGCTCTAGACGTGCAGCCCAACCCTCTGGTTGCCGATGAGATGGCGATCAACGTCGCCTTTCTGATCGATAGAGAGCGGGAAGCGCGATTCGACGAGGCGGTCAGAGAACTGGACCGGGCGTTCCATGAACGGTTGCGCTTTCGGGTCATCGGGCCCCTGCCGCCGTATAGCTTCGCCACAGTAGAGGTGGTCAGGCCCTGCGCCGAGAAGCTGAATGAGGCGCGGCGTCGGCTCGGTCTTGGCGCCAGTGTGTCGCGGGAAGAGGTAAAGCAGGCGTTCCGGCGGCTGGCGGCGCAGACTCATCCCGATGCCCGCGGCGAAAACGGGCAGGGCGATGAGGAGTTCGTCCGAGTGCGAGAGGCTTACGAGCTGCTGAGCGCCTACTGCCGCGGGCAGACGGACGGCGAAAGGGGTACGACCGAAGAACCACGCTGCTCTCTGGCCCCCGAGGACGTGAGCCAGGCCTTGCTGATCAACTTACGGCGGGCTACCGGCGAGGCGGCCTAGCCTGATGGCGCAGGTTGCCGAGATGTCCCCATCGCTGCGGCGCGGGCGGGACACCGCCGAGGCCAAGTACCTGTACTGCATCATCAAGTGCGACCGGGAGCGCGGCTTCCAGGGCGCGCCAGCGATCGGCGTCCGCGGCGACGACGTACACACCGTGGTCTCTGGCGGCCTGGCAGCGGTGGTCAGCGACTCGCCGGACATGCGCTACGACACCACACGCGCCAATATGGTCGCGCACCAGACGGTCATCGAGGGCGTGATGAACGAGGGGTTCACCGTACTGCCGATAAGGTTCGGGACGGTCACCAGGGCTGGGTCGGCCCGTCCGGTCGAGGACATCCGGCATAAGCTTTTGGACCGCAAGTCCGACGAGTTGGGGGATCTCTACCGGCAGATGGACGGCAGGGTGGAGCTGGGCGTCAGGGCCCTCTGGCGCGATGAGAAAGCGATCTACGACGAGATCGTGGCCGACAATCCGCCAATTCGGCGCCTTCGTGACTCGCTCCTGCCGCAGATGCGTCGCTCGCCTGAGGCAACCCACTTTGACCGAATGCGGCTGGGGGAGATGGTGAAGGCCGCGCTGGACCGCAAGCGGGAGAAAGAGGCCAAGAACCTCCTGGCCCGTGTCGCTCCGCTGGCTGAGCGGGTACGGGAGAACAAGATCGTCATGGACAGGATGGTGATGAACGCGGCCTTTCTCGTACGTAAGGACAACGAGGCCGCCTTCGATGAGGCGGTGGCGGCCCTCAGTGAGGAGCTGGGGGAGAGGATGGCCCTCAGGTACATCGGGCCGGCGCCCCCGTTCAACTTCTGCGAGATCGTGGTGACCTGGGACGAGGAGTGAACCTTGGCAAGCAAGAGAAGGCCCGCAGCCGCTTCCGGGGGCGGTGGCGACCTCCTGCTGGACGTGTTGACTGCGCCTGTCCTCGGCGTCCCCAGGCTGGTTCACTGGGTCGCCAAGAAGCTTATCGAGGAAGTGGAGCGACAGGAGTTCGACGAGGACAAACTCCAGGGACAGCTCCTGGTCCTCCAGACACGCCACGAGCTGGGCGAGATCGAGGATGAGGAGTATGCGAGGGGCGAGACGGCTCTCCTCGAGCGGCTCAACTACATTCGCCGGATGAAAGAAGAGGACTGAGACCGCAGTCGAGAGGGAGGGGATGGAGATGGCCTTAGCGATGACAGAGGTGGCAGAGCGGGCCAAGCGGCAGTTGGCGGAGGTCACCGGCTTCAAGTCGGTGGCCGCCGTAGGAAGCTATCGGGACGCCAAGGGATGGCACGTGTCCGTGGACATGCTGGAGATGGCCAGACTGCCGGACTCCACGGATCTCCTCGGCACGTATGAGGTCGACCTGGACGAGGAAGGCAACATGGTGAGGTTCGAGAAGAGACGAGCCCATCTCCGTGGTGTCCCCTACGAGGAGGAAGAGGAGTAGAACCCATGCCTCTGGAACTGGAGAGAGACGGCAGCGGTGCCCTGCCAGACCTCATCGATCGCCTCCTGGACAAGGGCCTGGTCATAAACGCCGATATCGCCGTAGCGGTCGGCGGAGTCGAGCTCCTCGACATCAAGATCAGGGCCGCGCTGGCGTCCTTCGAAACGGCGGCCAGATACGGCCTTGAGTTCCCCTCGGGAACGAATCTCCGGACCCCGGCCTGGAGCGAGGCGCTGATAGCCAAGGAGAACTGCCCCCAGTGTGCAAAGCGGGTGGCTACGGAGGATCTCCTCAATGCCGGCTGTCCCTGGTGCGGCTGGATAAGTGCTAAGG
>JACPQO010000045.1 GCA_016190405.1 Chloroflexota bacterium
TCCGATGACCGATTGGAAGTCGCGCACCATCATCGGGTAGGGATGCGGGCCCACCACCGAGCCGAGGAGGTAGTGGGTCGATTCCACGTTGGTGACCCAGTCCCGGATCGCTTCGTTGATGGCGTCCTTGAGGGTCCGTGAGCCCGAGGCCACCGGGCGCACCTCGGCCCCCAGCAGGCGCATCCGGAAGACGTTCAGCGCCTGCCGCCGCACGTCCTCCTCGCCCATGTACACCGCGCACTCCAGCCCCAGCATGGCGCAGACGGTGGCCGTGGCCACGCCGTGCTGGCCGGCGCCCGTCTCCGCCACCACGCGCGGTTTCCCCATGCGACGCGCCAGCAGCCCCTGGCCCAGGGCGTTGTTGATCTTGTGGGCCCCGGTGTGCGCCAGGTCCTCCCGCTTCAGGTACACCTTGGCGCCGGCCAGCCGCTCCGTCAGACGCCGCGCCAAGTACAAAGGCGTGGGCCGGCCCGCGTAGTCCTTGAGCAGCGCCTCCAGCTCGCCTCGGAACGAATGGTCCGCTTGCGCCTCTCGATAAGCCCGCTCCAGCTCCGTCAGGGCAGACATGAGGGTCTCCGGCACGTACTGGCCGCCGTACGGCCCGAACCGTCCGCGCGCGTCAGGGAGTTGCGTCGTCGTCATGCCCGTACCAACTCCGTCGCCAGCGGGGCCTCACCCTGGACGGCGCGGGCGTAGGTCTTGCCGGTGAGTTTGCCGCCGCGCGCTTCCAGGCGAAGAAACAACTGCATCTCGCCCATGCCGGGCACCGTGACTGCGAACTCGCCTTCCACGCGTCCGGCGGCTGCCTTAACGCTTGAAGCGGCGACGTTCTGCCCAAACGGCGTGTCGACGGTCAGCGCCGTCTCTTCCGTGATGTGAAGCGTCGCGCGCATCGGCCCCAGCGGAGTTGTGACCTCTCCGGCCCAGTCGCCGATCAACAGCGCGTCCGGGTCGATCGGCGGCGAGGGAACGATCTCCCCGGTGCGTACGAACGTGAAAGGGTAGACTCCGCCGTATATACGCTCTCCCTCGAACGCCAGCTCGAAGCCGTGGAACATGCCGCCTGCCGCTCCGAAGGCGCCGTCGCCGGTCGGTTGTAGCACGGATTCCGCCGGTTCTTCCGCCAGAACAAACCCTGGCATTGCCGTGAGCGTGTCCTCGCGCGCCTCGAGTTCGATCTCCCAGAAAGTGGACTTGTACAGCCCGGGAGTAACGGCGGCAGCAGCGGAGAAGGTGCGGCGTTCCGGCGGGGCGAGCGTTGCCAGCGCGGAGTTTCCGATTACCGAGCGGGCGGCCTGCATGCCGCCGGTGTTCATTAGCATCGCCACACCAACGCTGGCCTCCGGCTGAGCAGCGATGAAAGCAGTGAAGCCGTCGTCGCCCCCGTGCAGGATCGTGTGACGGCCGTTGACGCGGGTGACCCGGAAGCCGATTCCCTGGCCGCTGTCGGAGTCCCCCTGGCGCGCGTGCATACGGTGCATCTCGTCGATGGAGGCGCCGCTGAGGATGCCGGCGCCGCCGGTCAAGTGCGCGATCAGGAATTTGGCCAGGTCGAGCACATTGGACCACACGCCGCCGGCCGGAGCGGCCGGTATCGTCGGCCAGTCCGGGATCGGCACCGTGCGAAGCTTGTCGTCCAGGGCGCTGCGGTAATGGCCGCAGGCGCGCGGTTCGCCGTCATCCGGGCTGGCGAGCGCGCTGGCTGTCATGCCCAGCGGCTCGAAGATCGACTCGCGCAGGTAATCGTCGACGGGACGGCCGGAGAGGCGGCTGATCAGAACGCCGGCAGCGTCGAAGCCCCAGTTGGCGTAGACCATGTCGGTGCCGGGCCGGTAGACCGTCCTGGCGTTCCTGGTCACGAACTCTGCGAGCGGAAGCTTTCCGCTATTGAGGTACATCCCGACAGGGAGACCCGCCGTGTGCGTCAGTAGCTGTCGCGTGGTGACCGGCGACTCGGCTTCCCAGTCGTTTGTAATCCGGGCAGGCGCGATGCACTGGTTCACCGGCTCGTCGAGAGCGAACAGACCGCGCTCGCGGAGCTGCATCACGGCTGTCGATACGATCGTCTTGGTGACTGACAGTATCGCGAAGCGCGTATTGGGCGCCACCTTCTCGCCGCTCTCGACGTTGGCGACGCCGAAGCCCTCCGCGGCGACGAGTTCACCGTCCTTCACCAGCGCCAACGCCAGCCCCGCGACCCGCCTGCGCGCCATGGTCTCGCGAATCGTTTCTTCCAGTCGCCTGGTCACCGTCGACACGCCGGTCTGCCTCCTGCACTCGGCTCGAGCGCGGACATCAGCGTCTCCGGCACGTACTGGCCGCCGTACGGCCCGAACCGTCCGCGGACATCCGGGAGCGCCTGGACCACGCGGTGTCCTAGGCCTCCAGCCTCGTCTTGATCCGCTTGAGGTCCCCGTCAAGGCCGCGGCTGATCACGCCGAAGGCGGACAGGATGGGGAAGAGCAGGCTGAACGGGAGCGCGATTCGCACGCGCTCTGTGCCCTTGACCAGACGCGTGAGTCCGCCCTCTTCTTGAAGCAGGAAGTGATGTCGGAAATGGAACGCCTCCCCCTCCGCCTCATAGGCCAGCTTCTGGTTGGGAGTATACTCCGTAACCGTAACGTCCGCCGCGAAGTCGCGCCCCAACTGGCGCCCGACAGACTTGAACACCGTCCCCCGCCCCACCGGTTCCTCGGACGTCCTCTCGAGCTTCAGCGGGACCTCCGCCCACTCGCTGTGGCGGGGAAAGTCCGCTACGTAGGCGAAGACCTTCTCCGCCGCTGCCTCGATCGTGATCTGACGTTCGACCTGTGCCATTGGTGGCCCTCCTCTGGCTGATCCGCTTTCCGCTATTATAGCCGCTACCTTTCGGCCGCCGCCTCTTTCGCTGCCTGGATGAAGGCCCGGATCTTGTCGACATCCTTGCCGCCGTTCGACTCCACCCCGCTGGATACATCCACTGCCCAGGGCCGCACCGTGCGCACCGCCTGGCCCACGTTGTCCGGCCTGAGGCCACCCGCCAGCATCACCGGCACCCGGGCCGTCACCTGCGCTGCCACGTGCCAGTCCAGCGTCACGCCGGCCCCGCCGTACGATCCCTCGACGTACGGGTCCAGCAGCACCAGGGCTTGCCCTGAGCCTGCTGAA